>JANMPL010000188.1:0-4274 GCA_031369845.1 Chloroflexota bacterium | reverse complement strand
TCATCGATGATCTGCGCGTAGATGTTGTTGAGGCTTCGGAACACAGCCAGACGCGGCCGCCCGTCCGTCCCCGCGAGGGTGAGGCGGATCCGGTCGTGGCGCTTGCGTCGGGCGGCGCCGCGGCTGGCGACCTGCGTCATCGTGTTGGTTCCTTCGTGGTTGTTACTTCTTGCCGCCGATCTTGCCGGCCTTGCCGGCCTTTCGACGGATCTGCTCGCCGGCGTAGCGAACGCCCTTGCCCTTGTACGGCTCCGGCTTGCGGGTCGACCGGATCTTGGCGGCGATTTCGCCGACAAGCTCCTTGTCGATCCCGACCACGGCGAGGCGCGTTGGATTCTCGAGCTCGAACGTGATGCCCTGCGGCGGGTCGATCTCGATCTGGTGGCTGTAGCCGAGGCTCAACTGGAGCTTCTCGCCGACCTTGACCGCGCGATAGCCGACGCCGGTGATCTCGAGGCCCTTGCGGTAGCCGTCGGTCACACCGACGACCATGTTGTTGACGAGCGTGCGAGTCAGGCCGTGGAGCTGCTTGTGGGTCTTCTGCTCCGTCGGCCGGGTAACGACGAGCGTGTCGTCTTCGCGGCTGAGGGTCATGTCGGGATGAAGCTCACGGCTCAACAAGCCCTTCGGGCCCTTGACCGTCACCGAGCGTCCCTCGATCGTCACGTCGACGCCCGACGGGACGGGAATGGGAAGGCGACCGATACGTGACATTCGTTCCGCCTACCAGACGTACGCGAGGACTTCGCCGCCGAGCTCGGCCTTGCGGGCCTGCGCGCCGGTCATGATCCCCTGGCTGGTGCTGACGATGACGATGCCGAGGCCGCCGAGGACCCGCGGGATGTCGGTCTTCCGCGCGTAGACGCGGAGGCCGGGCTTGCTGATCCGCTTCAGCCCGGAGACGACCGGCACCTTGCCGTCGACGTACTTGAGGGTGAGACGGAGCATGAGGGCAGGGCCCTCCTGCTCCTCGCGAACGTCGGCGATGAAGCCCTCGTTCACGAGAATGCGGGCGATCTCGCGCTTCGTCCGCGACGCGGGCACGATCACTTCCGTGTGGCGCGCGCGCGACGCGTTCCGAACGCGCGTCAGCATGTCCGCAATCGGATCGGAGATGTTCATCGGTTCCCTACCAACTCGACTTCGTGACGCCCGGCAGCTCGCCCAGGAGCGCTCGCTCCCGGAAGCAGATGCGACACAGCGCGAATCGCCGGATGTAGGCTCGCGCCCGGCCGCAGACGAAGCAGCGGTGATAGCCGCGAACCTCGAACTTCGGCTTGCGTGCTGCCTTGGCGATCATCGACTTCTTTGCCATGGTTCTCCCTCCCCGCGCCTACGAGGCAAAGGGCATGCCGAGGAGTTCGAGCAGTCGCTTCGATTCCTCGTCGGACTTCGCCGTCGTCACGATGCTGATCTCCAGCCCGCGGAGACGATCCACCTTGTCGTATTCGATCTCCGGGAACGCGAGCTGTTCGCGGAGCCCGAGTGAGTAGTTGCCGCGGCCGTCGAACGACTTGCTCGGGATGCCCCGGAAGTCGCGGATGCGCGGCAGGGCGAGGGTCGTCAGGCGATCGAGGAAGTCCCACATCCGCTCGCCGCGGAGCGTGACCTTGGCCCCGATCGTGTTGCCGGTCCGGAGGCGGAACTGGGCGATCGACCGCTTGGCCTTCGTCACGATCGGCTTCTGGCCGGTGATGAGGGTCAGGTCGCCGAGAGCCGCGTCGAGCGCCTTCGCGTTCGACAGCGCCTCGCCCAACCCGATGTTGATGACGATCTTGCTGACTCGCGGGACCTGCATCGGGTTGCCGTATTCGAACTGCTTCTGGAGCGCGGGCACGATCTCGGCCGAGTAGCGTTCGCGGAGGCGACTGGTCACGACTTCACCTCCAGCTGCTCGCCGCAGTGGCGGCAGACGCGGACGCGGCGGCCGTTGTCGAGGACCTTGTGGGCGATCCGCGTGGGCTTGTCGCAGTGGCTGCAGACGAGCATCACCTTGCCGATCGGCAGCGGCTGGGCCAGATCGAGGATGCCGCCCTGCTGGACTTTCGGCATCCGGTCGGTCGAACCCGCGCTTTGGCGCGGCTTGGTGTGGCGCTTGGCGACGTTGAGGCCTTCGACGACAACCGAAGCCGTCGCCAGCGGCGATGTGCGTTCGAAGCCCGCGCCGTACTTCGCCTGGCTCTTCTTGAAGCCCTGCGGATTGCGGACGACGCGCTCCACGACGCCGCGCTTGCCGGCATCTTTGCCGCCGAGCACGATGACGGTGTCGCCGGTCCGGATCTCCGGCACCTTCGTGGCGCGCACGGGCGCCCTGTGAACGGTCATCACAGCACCTCCGGCGCGAGCGAGACGATCTTCATGTAATTGCGATCGCGGAGCTCGCGGGCGACGGGCCCGAAGATGCGGGTCCCGCGCGGGTTGCCCTGGTTGTTGATCAGCACGGCTGCGTTCTCGTCAAACCGGATGTAGCTGCCGTCCGGGCGGCCGTATTCCTTGGCGGTCCGAACGATG
The DNA here is from genome assembly GCA_031369845.1 of Chloroflexota bacterium. Lineage (GTDB taxonomy): Bacteria > Chloroflexota > Limnocylindria > Limnocylindrales > CSP1-4 > CF-46. Next base: position 1,763 of record JANMPL010000188.1, on the reverse strand, counting down.
ACGGCGCGAACGACGTCGCCCTTCTTGACGGCGGCGTTCGGAATCGCCTGCTTGACGCTGGCGATGATCACGTCACCCACGCCCGCGGACGTCTTGAGCGAGCGACCCATGACGCGGATGCACTGGATCGACCTGGCGCCCGTGTTGTCGGCCACGCGCAGCCGGGATTGCGGCTGGATCACGCAGGGCCACCTTCGGCATCGTCGGCGTCATCGGGAGAGGGCTCCGGCGTGGAGGCAGCGGCCTGCCCGTCGCCGTCGGTCGCGTCGCCGTCGGTCGCCTCGTCGCCGCGCGTCCGGCCGGGATGCGCCGCGGCGTGGATGGCCTCCGTCGTCTCGGCCTCCTCGAACACGACGTCACTCGAGCTGCCGTGCCCGCTGGCGCGGGCGACGACCTCGATGAGGCGCCAGCGTTTCGTCGCCGAGAGCGGCCGCGATTCCTCGATGAGGACCGTGTCGCCGGTGTGGGCGTCGTTCTCCTCGTCGTGAGCCTTGAACTTGGTCGTCAAGCGGATGACCCGCTTGTACAGAGGGTGGCGCGCGAGGCGCTCGACGGACACGACGATCGTCTTGTCCATCTTGTCGCTCACGACGCGGCCGACCTTCGTCTTTCGCTGAGTCTGCTGCACCTGGGTGTCTGCTCCTGTCATCGCGTGATATCCGTCACGCCGTCTGGCCGAGCTTGCGCTCGCGCTGGACGGTGAGGATCCGCGCGATTGCTCGCCGCGTCTGCGGGATCGTGCTGTAGTCCTTGAGCTGTCGGGTCGACAGCGCGAAGCGGGCCCCCCAGAGGTCCTGCTTCGCCTCCTTGAGTGCCGTTTCGAGCTCCGTGTCGGAGAGCGCCCGAACCTTATCGATGTCCATCGGCCGCCTCCGTCACGTTGTCGCGCACGACCACCCGCGTCTTGACGGGCAGCTTGTGACTCGCGAGGCGCATTGCCTCGATCGCCGACTCGTGGTCGACGCCGGCCATCTCGAAGAGGATTCGGCCCGGCTTGACGACCGCCACCCAGTGATCGGGTGCGCCCTTGCCGGAGCCCATCCGCGTCTCCGCCGGCTTCTTCGTGGCCGGCTTGTCGGGGAAGATCCGGATCCAGATCTTGCCGCCGCGCTTGACGGATCGAGTCATCGCCCGTCGGGCAGCCTCGATCTGGCGGCTGGTGATCCAGGCCGGCTCGAGGGTCGAGAGCCCGTACTCGCCGAACGCGACCGTGTGGCCGCCCTTGGCGAGGCCGGACATCCGACCGCGCATGACCTTGCGATGCTTGACGCGCTTCGGCATCAACATCGTCAGACTCCCCCGCCGACGGCGGCCAGCTGCTGGGCCATCTGGGCCTCGTGCGGCAGCGTCCGCTCAGGAGCGATGTCGCCGCGGTAGATCCAGACCTTGACGCCGATCCGGCCGTACGTCGTGTGGGCGTGGATCTGGCCGTAGCTGATGTCCGCGCGGAGGGTCCCGAGCGGGATCCGCCCCTCGCGATCCCACTCGCGCCGGCCCATCTCCGAGCCGCCGAGGCGGCCGGCGACGGCGATCCGGACGCCCTTCGCGCCGGCCTTCATCGACCGCTGGATGGCCTGCTTCATCGCCTTCTTGAAGGCGATCCGGCGGGTCAGCTGCTGGGCGATGTTCATCGCCACGAGGTGGGCGTCGAGCTCCGGCTGGCGGATCTCCTTGATCTCCAACTTGACTCGTCGCTTCGTGAGTCCGCCGATCTGCTGGCGGAGGATCTCGACGTTGGCGCCGCCCTTGCCGATGACGATCCC
>JANMPL010000392.1:0-10816 GCA_031369845.1 Chloroflexota bacterium | reverse complement strand
GACGATGTCGGCCCATTGGGCGCGGAGCTCGTCGAGACCTGGCGACTCCGAGGCCGCCGGTGATGTGGGCGCCGGGTCGGGCGGCAATTCAGCGGGTCCTGCCTTCGGGTCTGGCTCCGGCACGGCAGCCGGTCGGGTTTTGCCGGCCTTCGCGGCGACCGGCTTCTCCGTGGGGCCGGCGGGGACCTCAGCTTGGGGAACGGGTGGCGTCGTCGCGGGTTCGGGCTGGGCCTCAGTCGTGGGCGCGGACTCGGCCTTGGGCGCGGCCGCCGGCGCCGGCGCGGGCCCAAGCTCGGGCTCCGGCACGGACTGCGGGGCCGGGGCGACGGCCGTCTTCGTTGGCGGCGGCGACGGCGAGGCAGTCATCGTCTGAGGCGCGTTCGACGTCGGTGCAGCGCCCGTAACGGCCCGAGCCTCGGCGGCCGCGAACAGTGCAAGCTCGACCTGGAGGCGCAGGCCACCTACCCCGCGCCGCTCCGGGTCGATGGCGGCGAGGCGCCGCGCGACTCGTGCCAGCCCGGCGACCCGAACGGGATCGCCGCCTTGACCAAGGCCGGCGGACAGGTCGGCCCGTATCGCCTCGATCACCTGGTCGAGGACGACGCCGACATCCCGACCTCGGTCCTCGAGCTCGTCGAGGACACCGATCCCAGCCACCGCATCGCCCGCAACGAGGGCGGCGACGAGGCGATCGACGGCTTCGGCCTCCGCCAGGCCGAGGAGGTCGCGCACGCCGGCTTCATCGATCCGGCCGCCGGCCGTACCGAGCAGCTGGTCGAGCATCGATTCTGCATCGCGCATCCCGCCGGCGGCAAGCCGCGCGATGAGATGGATGGCCGCCGGCTCCGCCTCGATTGACTCGCCCGCCAGGATCCGGTCGAGCTTGCCCTCGATCTCGGGGATCGTCAGGCGGCGCACGTCGTAGCGCTGAAGGCGGGACAGGATCGCCGGCGGGAAGTCCTGCGGGTGGGTCGACGCGAACATGAAGGCGACGAACTCGGGCGGCTCCTCGAGGGACTTGAGGAGCGCGTTCCAGGCGTCCTTCGTGATCTGGTGCGCCTCGTCAAGGATGTAGACCTTGCGGCGGAGGTCGGTCGGGGCATAGTTGATGCGCTCGCGGAGCTCGCGGATCGCGTCGATGCCGCGGTTCGACGCCGCGTCGATCTCGATGAGGTCCAGCGCCCGACCCTCGCGGATGGCGACGCATGACAGGCAGGCATCGCATGGATCCCCGTCGCGCAGGTCGGTGCAGTTGAGGGCCTTGGCGAGAATCCGGGCGAGGGACGTCTTGCCCGTTCCGCGCGGGCCGACGAAGAGGATGGCGTGCGAGACGCGGTCCGCTCGAACGGCGTTTCGGAGCGTCTCGACGACAGGGCCCTGGCCGACGATCTCGGAGAACGTCTGGGCCCGCCAGCGGCGATAGAGGGCCTGATGGGGCGCGGTGGTGCGCTGCGGCGCGGTCGTGCTCACTGCGCTCCTGTGCGATCGCGGACGGGCGGAAGCTTCATGCCGTGCACCCACCGTCGACCTGAGCGTTTCCGCGCCCACCACAGCGAGCGGCTCGGACCAGGCCGTTCCGCGGCACCCGACGAGATTCGCTTAGTGCTGCTTCCTTCCGGACCTGACACGGTTCGCGATTCGCCGCTGCGCGGGACCCGGTCCTCAACGTCGCTCGAAGCGGCGGCTCTCGAGAACGGAGACCTCGGGTGGGAATTCAGCCCTGCTAGAGCGGTTTGCAGGTACAGGGCACCGCTAGTTCCCCGCCTAGCACGGCCAAGAGAGTCTATCGCGGATCGGAATGAAGAGGCAGAAATAGGGGTCACGGGACCCCGCCCGGGGAGCGTTGGCGGAGAGGGCGGGATTCGAACCCGCGACGGGTTGCCCCGAACCGCATTTCCAGTGCGGCGCCATAGTCCACTAGGCGACCTCTCCGCGGAGCAACGAACCGGCACCCTCAGCACCAAACTGGCACTCGCTCACCGAGGCGCGAGGCCGAGCCCCGCGAGGCCATCGCCCCGAGGTTTTTGGCGGAGAGGGCGGGATTCGAACCCGCGGTGCTTTCGCACACCGCTTTTCGAGAGCGGCACCATCAACCACTCGGACACCTCTCCGCGGGAGAGGATACCAAAGGTGGTCGGTTGGACCGGACCGCCGGGCCCCGCGCTAACGGGCGCCGGCAGCGCCCGCGGCGGCGAACAGCTCCTCGGCCTCGTCGCGCCGGATGCCGCTAACGATCTTGAGCCGGCGCTTCAGCTCGGGATGCTGGGCGAGCTGTATGACCGTTCCAGCGGCACCGTCCTCGGTGTTCGGAACTGCGAAGACGAGCGTCTCGACGTCGCTCTCGAGGAGTGCCCCGACACACATCGCGCAGGGTTCGAGCGTGGCAAAGATCGTAGCGCTGGCCAGCCGGTCCTTGCCGAGCTTCCTGGCGGCCTCGCGGAGCGCGACGACCACGGCGTGGGCCGTCGGGTCGTTCGACTCCTGGACGCGATCGTGGGCTCGGGCGACCATCGCCTCGTCGACGACAGCGACCGCAGCAATCGGGCGCTCGCCAAGGGCCAACGCATTCTTTGCTTCGGCGAGGGCCTCGCCCATGAACAACTCGTAGTTCATGGCGGCGATCATACAGGCCGGTGATCGTTATTCCGTCGCCAGTTGAACCGTCCTCGACCACACCCCTCGACACCCAACCGCAACCGAACGGGTTGCACCGAGAGCGTTAGGATGCCCGGCGATGGCAACTCGTCGAATCGGCATCCTCACGGGCGGCGGCGACGTTCCCGGGCTGAATGCGGTCATCAAGAGCGTCGTCTATCGGTCGACTGCTCTCGGCTACGAAGCCCTCGGCATTCGTCGCGGCTGGGAGGGTCTCACCCACCTGCACCCGGGTCCCGAGCTCGATAGCGAGTACGTCCGCCGGCTCGACCGGGTCAACACGCGGACGATCGATCGGACTGGCGGCACGTGGCTCCACACGTCGCGGACGAACCCGAGAAAGATGCGGCGGTCCGCCCTCCCCGACTGGCTCGCGCCCGAGCAGGTGGCATCGATGGCCGTCGGCGACGACGTCTACGACCTGACGCCGCTCGTCCTCGACAACATCGCCCGGCTCGGCATCGATGTCCTGGTGACGATCGGGGGCGACGACACCCTGAGCTTCTCGCGCGCGCTCGTCGAGGCCGGAATCGCGCTCATCGCGATCCCGAAGACGATGGACAACGACGTCCAGGGCACCGAGTACTGCATCGGCTTCTCGACCGCGATCACCCGCGCGAAAGAAGCCATCAACCGCCAGCGGACGACACTCGGATCGCATGAACGGATCGGCGTGTTTCGGATCTTCGGGCGCGATGCCGGGTTCTCGGCGCTGTACGCCGCCTACGTCACCTCAGCGCGCTGCCTCATCCCCGAGGCGCCATACGACCTCGATCGCCTGGCCAAGCTCCTCGCCGAGGACCATCGCAACAACCCGAGCCGCTACGCCCTCGTGATCACCGCCGAAGGCGCGATATGGCAGGGAGCGCAGATGCAGGAACTCGGCGACGCCGACATGTTCGGGCATCGCCACAAGGCGAACATCGGCGAGGCGCTGGCCGCGGAGCTAAAGGCGCGGACGGGGATCGAAACGGCGGCGTCGGAGCTTACCTACGACCTCCGCAGCGGCGAGCCGGACTCGCTCGACTCAATGGTCGCGATCACGTTCGCCAATGTCGCGATGGACCTCATCCGCGACGGGATCACGGGCCGAATGGTCGCGATCCAGGACGGGAAATACGCGCACACCGAGCTACCGGCGCCCGATGTCGGGCCGCGCCGGGTCGAAGTCGCCGAGATGTACGACATCGAACGCTTCCGGCCTCGCTACGAGGGCAAGCTCGGGGACCCGCTGCTGCTCGTTGGGCTTCCTCAGGCCACTGGGGTCGCGGAGCTCCCCCGTGGACTTCGGAGCGCCAGCGTCAGCTAAACGCTGAGGGTGCCGGTTCGGTCAGCGCTTACCCTGGCAGGCCGGAGCGGGCCCTGATCGATCGGGCCAGCGCCGACATGTCGTCATCGGAGTGGCCGTCGGCCATCAGACCCGTCTCCAGGTCGGCTGCGAGGCCGGCGACCGGCAGATCCGCGCCGAGCTCGCGGGCGAGATCGAGGGCGATCCCGAGATCCTTCCGGTGGAGGGCGACCTTGAAGCCGAGCGGGTAGTCGTTCGCGATCATCCGGCCGCTGCGGTTGGCAAGGACCCAGCTCTCGGCGGCCCCGCCTCCCAGCGCCTCGACGACCTGACCGACATCGAGGCCCGATTTGAGCGCGAGCACGATCCCTTCCGCGACGCCGAGGTACGTCCCGGCGAGGATCACCTGGTTGACGGCCTTGACTGCCTGGCCGGTGCCGATCGGGCCGACGTGGGTGATCGTCTTGCCGAGGGCGGCGAGGACCGGCCTGGCGCGCTCGACGTCGTGGGGCTCGCCACCGACGAAGATCGTGAGGGTTGCCTTCTGGGCGCCTTCGCTCCCGCCCGAGACCGGTGCGTCGACCATCGCGACACCTGTCTCGCGCAGGCGGGACGCAAAGTCACGCGTGGCCGCCGGAGAAATCGTCGAGCAGTCGACGACGAGGCTGCCGGATCGGGCGTCGGCGGCCAGCCCGTCCGGGCCGAAGAGCACGGCCTCGACGTCGGGCGTGTCCGAAACGCAGATCACGACGATGTCGCTCGCGGCAGCAACCTCGGCGGGTGTCGCTGCCCGGACGGCACCGAGCTCGTCAAGCTCCGGTGCTCGACCGGGCGTCCGGTTCCAGACCGTCACGCCAAATCCCGCGCGGGCCAGGTTGGCGGCCATCGCCGCTCCCATCGTGCCGAGCCCGACGAACCCGATCCGTTCCACCGTGACCTCCAGCGGGAGCCGGGCAGATTGCCGGCACGGCGATCCTAGCCGGAGCGCCGGCTATTCGTCCGTCGGCGCCGTCAGCAGGATGCGCCGCAACGTGTCGAGCAGTTCCCCCGGCACGTACGGCTTGGCGACGAACGCGTCGCAACCGGCTCGGATGGCCTCGTCGCGCTCCTCGGGCAGCACGCTGGCGCTCATCACGACGACGCCGAGACCGGGATCGCGGGCCTTGATCTCACGGACCAGTTCGAGACCCGTGCCATCAGGAAGGCGGACGTCGAGGAGCACCAGGTCGATGGTCTGCTCGGTCAGGATCGCGCGGGCCTGGGCGAGCGTCCGGGCCTCGAGCAACGCCGCGGATCGAAGTTGGGAATCGGGAGCACGCTGGAGCACCGCGCGGAGCAACGCCCGGTTGAGCTCCTCATCCTCGACATGCAGAATCCGCGCGGTGTACGCCGCAGCGTTCATGGGCCGTTCGTCGCGGATGGACGCGGGGCAGCGGCGGCGAGTGCATCGAGCAGAGCCGACCGGTTGACCGGCTTCACGAGGTAGTCGACGGCCCCGAGGGCCAGGCCGACCTCGCGTTCGTCGACGATCGTGACGATGACGACGGGGATCTTCTGAAGACGCTCGTCGCTCTTCAGGCGACGAAGGACCTCCCACGCGTCGATACCGGAGAGAAGGACGTCCAGCACGATGGCGTCCGGTGGGTCGCCGTGCGCTTCGGCGAGCCCCGCTTCGCCATCGGGAGCGACGCGGACGCGGCCACGGCCACGATCTGCGCAGGCTCACTCCCATCGGCGACGAGCAGGACGGCCGCGTCGCTGGCGGCGACTCGGGACGCCGCCGTCACGAGTCGTGCCCAGATCGAGGCCTCATCGTCTGACGCCGGGGAAGCGATCAGCACCTGGCCGTAGCGGTACGCGGCGGTCGCCTGCCAGAGCCGCCTCAGCCACGTCGGCGGCAGGAACGCCACGACGTAGGCGAGAGCCGCCAGCAGGGGGATGACCTGGGCCGCGGTCGCGGACCGGGTCGGGTTGTCACCGGCTACCATCTCGGCGCCCGCGACCAGGATGGCGACCGCGAATCCTGCGGTAGCGACGGCCGCAACTGACAGTCGGATGCGCCCGGACCCCACGCGCCGCCGGGCTTCAGCCGCAAGGTAGCCCGCAGCGACGATCTCGGTGACCCCGAAGACGACGATGAGGGCGATGGCAAGCACCCGGATCAGCGAGGAGTCCGGGACGACGAGAACCAGGAAGAGCAGTGGGATCGTCGACAGAAGGAACGCGAGTCCGGCCAATGGCAACAGCCAGTTCGGCAAGGGGCGCAGGTGGCCGACGAGCCTCACGGTGAAGAAGGGCTGGGCGATGAGGGGGACGACAGGCAGCACCAGGATCGCCCTGGGGAGGGGCACGAAGGCCCCAACGATCTCGAGCGCGAAGATCGCGGCGAGACCGATGAAGATAAGCGTGACGTCGAAGGCCAGAGGGTCGCGCCCGCGAACCAGGCTCACGACAGCGCCGACGAAGACCGCCGCAAACAGAGCAGTTCGATCAGGAAGTTGACGGAGTCCAACGGGGCCGTCCGTCAGGTGGTCGGTCAGCTCAGCTGGTAGCCCGCGAAGAGGTCGTCTCCCTCGCCCTGGACGAGGACTGCACCGACCGTCGCGTTCGTCGCCTCGTCGATGAGGATCGCCGAGCCGGTGGCGCGGTTCGACCGGTATCGATCGGGAAAGATCGGTTCCGCAAGGGTCAGCCGGATGCGACCCACGTCGTTCGCGGCGAGCTCGGCCGCGCGGGTGTCGCCCTCGAGCGTGTTGATATCGAGCCGCGCGACCACCTTGGTCGCCACGGCCCGAACCGTCCGACTCGTGTGGGCGAGCCTGTACCGCCGACCGGCCGTGAACGGGGCCTCCCCGAGCCAGCACACGAGTGCGTCGAGCTCGCGGGTCGCGGATGGGGCGTCGGCGACGCCGGCGAGAAGGCCGCCACGACCGAGATCTACATCGTCGGTGAGGCGGACGGCAACCGACTGGGGGGCGAATGCCTCCGCCAGCGGCCCGTCATAGGTGTCGATCGCGGCGACGCTCGTCGCGATCCCCGACGGGAGCGCGACAACCGCATCGCCGGGGCGCAGCCTACCGCCCTCGATCCGGCCGGCGTAGGCGCGGTAATCCGGATCGTCGGCGCCGGCGGCCCGGATCACCCACTGGACCGGAAGCCGCAATGGGCCGGCGCCATCGAGCGTGTCGTGTGGGACCGACTCGAGGAACTCGAGGAGTGGCGGTCCGTCGAACCACGGCATCACATTCGATCGCTCGACAACGTTGTCGCCGCGCAGCGCTGATACGGGAATGGCCGTGACATCGGTCACCCCGAGGCGACTGGCGAAGCCGACAATCTCGTCCGCGATTGATCGGAAAGGCGCTTCGTCGAAGCCGACGAGGTCCATCTTGTTCACGGCCACGACGAGCCGTGGGACGCGGAGCAGCGCGGCGATAACGACATGCCGGCGGGTCTGCTCAAGCACGCCGGTTCGGGCGTCGACGAGGATCACCGACAGGTCCGCGGTCGAGCAGCCGGTGACCATGTTGCGCGTGTACTGGAGGTGGCCCGGCGTGTCCGCCACGATGAACTTGCGGCGGGGCGTCTGGAAATAGCGGTAGGCGACGTCGATCGTGATCCCCTGCTCTCGCTCGGCGCGCAGGCCGTCCGTCAGCAGGGCGAGATCGAGCCCATCACCGCCCCGGCGTCGGGTGGCGTGCTCCAGTGCGACGAGCTGGTCCTCGAAGATGCCCTTCGAGTCATGGAGGAGCCTGCCGATCAGCGTGCTCTTGCCATCGTCGACGGATCCGGCCGTCGAGAAGCGGAGGAGATCGGAGGCAGGGTACGGCCGGTGGGGTGAGCGGGGCGCCGCGGCGGCCATCAGAAGTAGCCCTCGCGCTTGCGGTCTTCCATCGCCGCCTCCGAGAACGCGTCGTCGGCGCGCGTCGCGCCCCGTTCCGTGATGCGCGCGGCCGCGACCTCGGAGATCACCGCTTCGATCGTGGCGGCGTCTGACGCGACCGCGCCTGTGCAGCTCATGTCGCCGACCGTCCGATACCGAACGATCCGGGTCGTGACCTCCTCGTCGTCGCGCGGGTGGACGACGTCCGAGACTGCGAGCCACATCCCGTCGCGGCGGACGACCGTCCGCTCGTGGGCGTAGTAGATCGAGGGGACCTCGAGGTCCTCGGCGGCGATGTACTGCCAGACGTCGAGCTCGGTCCAGTTGCTGATCGGGAAGACGCGCATGTGCTCGCCCTTGTGGATACGGCCGTTGTACTGGCTCCACAGCTCGGGTCGCTGGTTGCGCGGGTCCCAGCCACCAAGCGCATCGCGATGGCTGAAAATCCGTTCCTTGGCGCGAGCCTTCTCCTCGTCCCGGCGCCCGCCGCCGAACAGGGCGTCGAACCCTTGCTCCGCGATCGCGTCGAGCAGGGTGATCGTCTGAAGACGATTTCGCGAGGGATCATGGCCCGGCTCCTCCACGACTCGGCCCGCGTCGATCGAGGCCTGGACGGACGCGACGATGAGCCGCTCACCGAGCTCGTCCACCCGCCGGTCGCGGAAGTCCAGCGCCTCCGGGAAGTTGTGACCCGTGTCGACGTGGACGATCGGGAAGGGGAATCGGCCGGGCCGGAAGGCCTTTTCCGCAAGCCGCAGCAGGACGATCGAATCCTTGCCGCCGCTGAACAGCAGCGCCGGCCGCTCGAAGACCGCGGCCGCCTCTCGGAAGATGTGGATCGCCTCGGACTCGAGGGCGGCCAGGTGCGACAAGCCGTGGCGGGACGACGTGATCACGTCAGACCTCCGCCGGGCGGATCGGCGTCGAAGGGTCCGGCGACGACCGCGGCCACGGGCTCATTCCGCACCATCCGACCGGGGCGCGGGTCGAAGTGGATCCCGCACTCGCGGTCCTCGGGTCGCTCCCACCACCAGCGCCCCGCGCGTTCGTCCTCACCGGGCTCGACTGCCCGCGTGCATGGTGCGCAACCGATCGACGGATAGCCGCGGTCATGAAGCGCGTTGTACGGCAGGTCGTGCTCGCGGATGTAGGCCCAGACTCGCTCGCTGCTCCAGTCGGCGAGTGGGGCGACCTTCCAGATCCCGCCGTGTTGCTGATCGAGGGAGATCTTCGCGGTTTCGACGCGCGTGGCGATCTGATCGCGACGGAGCCCGGTGACCCAGCCATCGACGGTCGCAAGGGCCAGGCCCAGCGGCTCGACCTTGCGGACGTGGCAGCACGACGTCCGGTTCTCGGTCGACTCGTAGAAGAGGTTCAGGCCCTTGGCGCGGACCATCGCTTCCACGCGTTCGGCTTGGGGGAAGTAGACCTCGACCTCGATCGAGTAGCGTCGACGGACCTGGTCCATCAGGTCGTAGGTCTCCTGCGGCAGCCGACCCGTGTCGAGGGTGAAGACCCGCGGCCGCGGTTCGAGTGAGGCGAGGAGGTCGATCAGGACGACATCCTCCGCGCCGAACGAGGATGCGATCGCCAGCCGGTCGCGCCCGAGCGATCGGAGCGCGAGCGCGAGGACCTCCCCCGCGTCGAGCGATTCCACGGCGAGGGCGTCGGGCGCGATCTCAGGCGGCGGCATCGACGAGCCCTCGGCGCGCGCGGATCGAGCGTTCGAGCGAGCTGAACACGACCACGTCGACCACGATTCCGATCAGAAGGATGACGATCATCATCGCCATCAAACCGGCGGCGTCGGAGAATTCGCGAGAGAACTGGAGCTGCGCACCTACCGACGTCTGACCCGGGATCAGCACGAGCAGCTCGCCCGCCATCAGGCTCCGCCAGGCGAATGCCCAGCCCTGCTTGAGCCCCGCCACCGAAGCAGGCAGGGCGGCCGGCAGGATCACGTGTCGGTAGTTCGCCAGCCCCTTCGCGCCCAGGACGCGGCCGGCGCGCAGGAGCAACGGCGGCACGTGGTCCACCCCGGAGATCAGGCCGTTGGCGATCGCCGGAGCGGCGCCGAGAACGACGACGAACAGGATCGCCGTTTCGCTCAGCTGGAACAGCAGGATTGCCAGGGGAAACCAGGCGATCGAGGGCATGGTCTGGAGGCCAGTGATCAACGAGCCGACAGCGGCCCGCAGCGTCTGCGACCGGACTACGAGGATGCCGATGATGCCGCCGACGACCACCGCCAGCCCGTAGCCGACGGCCGCGCGACGCAGGGTCACGGCCACCGCGGCGAGGAGATCGCCGGCGATCAACTGCTGCCACAGCTCGCCGAACACCGTCAGCGGCGACGGCAACAGCCATGGCGGCTTCCAGCCGCTCAGGAACACGAGCTGCCACACGCCAAGCGCGATCAGCAACGCGACGACCTTCGGCCACGCCGCGGCAACGATCCGCCGCACGCGGGGCCGTCGGCGCAGGCGCGGGACCTCCAGCGTGTCGAGGCCGGCAAGCTCCGTCTCGAGCCGATCGGCTGAGGCGGCCTCGGGAAGCGCCCTAACGAGTCGCATGCCGACGGACCTGCTCGCTCAGTTGCTCGCCGATGGTAATGGCGAGGGCCGAAACCTCCGGCGACTCGATGCGCCGCTCACCGACGATGACGACCGGGAATTCCGCGACCGCACGGCCCGGCCGGCTCGACAAGAGGACGACCCGTTGACCGAGGCGAACCGCCTCGCGGACGTTGTGGGTGACGAACAGGATCGTGAGCCCGGCGTCCCGCCAGATCCGCTCCAGCTCCTCGTGGAGGAGATCGCGGGTGATCGCGTCGAGCGCACCGACCGGCTAATCGAGCTGGAGGCTCCGCGCTTCCTGGGCGCGCGCGCGCGCGAGCGCGACGCGCTGGCGCATCCCGCCCGAAAGCTCGTGCGGGCGCTTCGCAGCAAATCCCGACAGGTGGACGAGCTCGAGGAGATCGCCGACGACTT
>JANMPL010000388.1:0-4644 GCA_031369845.1 Chloroflexota bacterium | reverse complement strand
GACCGACTGGACCGGACTGCGCGACGAGCTCGGCCTCGACTACCTGACGACCGAGGAGGTCCTCGCGATCGGGCCGGAGGAGACAGCGGCCCGGATCCGGGAACGCGTCGCCGGCGCGACGGCGTTCATCAGCTTCGACATCGACGTCGTCGATCCGGCGTTCGCACCCGGCACCGGCACGCCCGAACCGGGCGGACCCTCCGCCCACGATGCGCTGGCGATCGTTCGGCGGCTGACCGGGATCGACTTCGTCGGCTTCGACGTGGTCGAGGTCATCCCGGCCTATGACCCGGCCGGCCAGACGGCCTTCCTCGCGGCCAATCTCGCCTACGAGATGCTGTCGCTCGTCGCCCTGCGCCGGGCGTAGCATCGTCACCAGAACCCCTGTTCTGGCTTGCGCGACAGGCATACGATGCAGCGGTCCCGGTGGAGGAGCTGCGGACAGGGCCGCAGGGCGGCCCTGAGAGGAGGTTCGAGCATGCGTCGCTGGACAGCGTTTCCCGCGTTGGTCGTGATCATCGCCGTCGCCGGCTGTAGCACAGGGGGAGGTACGGCGACAGGATCGGCTTCGGCGCCGTCGGCGGTGACGCCATCGTCGGCGGCGTCCCCGGGCGCTGGCGGCAGCGCCGCCACAACGTCCGACGCCTGCAACCCACCGAAGCAGGATGGCGTGACGCTCACGTTCGTTTCGTTCGGCGGCGCCTACCAGGAGGCGCAGCGTAAGGCCTGGCTGGAGCCGTACACAGCCCTGACGGGCGTGCAGTTCCAGGAAGACGAAGGTTCCTCGAACGCCACGATCAAGACGCAGGTGGAATCCGGGCAGGTGACATGGGACGTCGTCGACGTCGGCAACGACTTCGGCCTTGAGGCAAACGCCGCACTCCTCGAGGAGTTGGACTACTCGCTTATTCCGGAGGCCGAAGTCAACAAGGCTCTTGGCCCGAGCAAGTGGCGCGTGCCGGACATCACCTACGGCGTTGTCCTCGCTTATAACACCGATAAGACCGCCGGCAAGGTCCCGGAAGGCTGGGCCGACTACTTCGATACGACGAAATTCCCTGGCAAGCGCGGCGTGTGGGACTACTCGGAGGGCGGGATCTTCGAGATCGCGCTCCTCGCCGACGGTGTTAAGCCCGCCGATCTCTACCCGCTCGATCTCCCGCGGGCAACAAAGAAGCTCGACACGATCAAGGACGACCTCGTCCTCTGGAAGACGGGCGCCGAGTCCCAGGAGCTGATCGGCTCCGGCGAGGTCACGATGACCCTCATCTGGAACGGGCGCGGCTGGAGCGCCAAGAACACCGACAAGAAGCCCGTCGAGATGCAATGGAATCAGCAGATCGTGACTGCCGATTATCTCGTCGTGCCGAAGGGATCACCGAACAAGGACGCGGCGATGAAGTTCATCGCCTACACGATCTGTGCGGAGAACAACGCCAAGCCGTCCCAGTACATCCCGTACGGGCCGACCAATATCAACGCTAAGCCGGCCCCCGACAAGGTGGCCGATCTGTCGGTATCCAACGCCGACGAGAACTCCGCCTACTTCGACGACGAATGGCTTGTGAACAACTTCGACGCCGTCGACGCGGCATATAAGGAATGGAAGAGCCGCTAGACGTCGGACCCAGCGCGGATCGCTGACGCCGTCGTGAAGATCGAACGGCCGGGCCGCCTGCGCGGCCCGGCCCGAGACCGCTGGGCCGTGCTCGTGCTGCCGGCGCTCGTCTTTCTCGTTGTGTTCTTCCTGGCGCCACTCGTCACGATGAGCATCCGCTCGTTCACCGACCCGCCGGACGCGGGTCTATCGAACTACACAGAGTTCTTCAGGCAGGACGCGAACCTGCGGGCCCTCAGGAACACCTTCTGGATCGCGTTCCTATCCACACTGACCTGCCTGCTGGTCGGCTACCCGTACGCGTACCTGATGACGATCGTGCCGGGGCGGGTTGCCGGCCTCCTGCTGATCGGCGTGCTGCTGCCGTTCTGGTCCAGCCTTCTCGTCCGGACCTTCGCCTGGCAGGTGATCCTCCGCGACACCGGGGTCATCAACACCTTTCTGCTCGATCTCGGGCTCATCTCCGAGCCACTGACCCTGATCCGCACCACGGGCGGGGTGATCATCGGCATGTCGCACATCCTGTTGCCGTTCATGGTCTTGCCGATGTACGCAGTTATGCGCCGGATCGACCCGGAGTACGGTAGGGCGGCGGCGAACCTGGGGGCGACGCCGAGCTCCGCCTTCCTCCGTGTCTTCGTCCCGCTCAGCCTGCCGGGTGTTCTCGCCGGTTGCCTGCTCGTGTTCGTCCTCGCCCTCGGCTTCTACATCACCCCTGCGCTACTCGGCGGCCTCCGGGACCAGATGATCAGCCAGCTGATCGTCGACGAGGTCCAGCAGGCCCTCGATTGGGGCTCCGCCAGCGCGATGGCGGTCCTGCTGATGGCGATTACCTTCGCGTTCCTGTTCGTTGCGTCACGATTCGTACATCTGCGCGACGTCTTCGGCAGCGCCGTCGAGGAATGAGATGACCGAATCGTGGCGCCAGCCCCGACGGTTGCTCATGGCGGCGCTCGGCGCCCTGACAGTCTTCTACCTGCTCGCCCCAACGCTAGTGATCATCCCAATGAGCTTCACAGAGGCGAGCATCATGAGCTTCCCGCCGGAGGGTTTCTCGCTCCAGTGGTACGAGCGGATGTTCACCGACCGGCAGTGGTCGTCCGGGTTGGTGAACAGCCTCCAGGTCGCCGTCCTGACGGCGATCCTCGCGACCGTGCTCGGAACGCTGGCGGCGCTGGGACTGACCCGCGGTCGGTTTCCCGGCCGGACTATCGTGAACGCGATCGCGCTGACGCCGCTGATCGTGCCGGTCGTGATCATCGCCATCGGGATGTTCTCGCTGTTCGTCCAATGGCGGATCAGCGGGTCCCTGCTCGGGCTGGTCCTGGCCCACACGGCCCTCGCGCTGCCGTTCGTCATCGTGAACGTGGGAACCAGCCTGCGGACGATGGACCGGAACCTCGAGCTCGCCGCGGCGAACCTCGGGGCGGACCCGCGCCGGAGCTTCATGCGGATCACGCTCCCGATCATCCTGCCGGGCGTCCTGGCGGGGGCGATCTTCTCGTTCATCACCTCGTGGGACGAGGTGGTCGTCGCGATCTTCCTGACCTCGGCGCGGTTCCGGACGCTGCCCGTCGAGATGTGGGAGCAGGTCCGCCAGGTCGTCGATCCGACCGTCGCTGCCGTCTCGACCACGCTCCTCGTCGTGACCACCGTGCTGCTGCTGTTGCTGCTCGTGGTCCGCCGCCAGGCGCCGGCCCGATGACCGCAACCACCCCAGCGCCGGCGGCGGCCGGCCCGCCGGGCGATCGTCCCGCGCTCGTCGTCCGCGGCCTGCGCAAGTCCTTCGGCGATGCGACAGCAGTCGATGGCGTCGACCTCGAGGTTCGGCGCGGCGAGTTCGTCACGCTCCTCGGTCCATCGGGCTCAGGAAAGACGACGACCCTCCGCATGGTGGCGGGCTTCATGGCACCCAGCGGCGGCTCGATCGAGATCGACGGCAGCGACATGACGCGGGTCCCGCCCTACCGGCGCGACGTCGGCATGGTGTTCCAGAACTACGCCCTATTCCCGCACATGACGGCCGCCCAGAACATCGCCTTTCCGCTGCAGATGCGGCGAATGCCGCGGCCGGAGATCACTCGCCGGGTCGCCGACGCGCTGGCCCTCGTCAAGCTAGAGGCGTTCGGCGATCGCTACCCGCGCCAGCTGTCGGGCGGCCAGCAGCAGCGGATCGCCCTCGCCCGGGCGGTCGTCTTCGAGCCCCAGCTCCTGCTCATGGACGAGCCCCTGGGCGCACTCGATCGGAAGCTTCGTGAGGCGCTCCAGCTGGAGATCCTGCACGTCAGCCGGCAACTCGGGGCGACGGTGCTCTACGTAACCCACGACCAGGAAGAGGCGCTCGTGATGAGCGACCGCATCGCGATCTTCAGCGCCGGTCGAATCGAGCAGCTCGGCACGGGCGAGGACCTCTACGACCGGCCTGTGTCGCTGTTCGTCGCCGATTTTATCGGGGAGTCGAACATCCTCCGTGGCCGCTACGAGGAAGACGGCGACAGCGGGGGGTGGGTCATACGAGATTCGTGGCGCTGGCGAGTGGGGCCTGCGGCGGCGCAGCGGGCGTCGCTTGCTACAGGCGCGGCGGCCGCGTTGGTCGTCCGGCCCGAGCGAATCCGGATCGTCGCCGGCGATGCTCCGGTCTCGGATGGCGCGACTGCCGTGGAAGCGACCGTCGCAGACGCGCTCTACCTGGGTTCGGATCGGAAGTACGGGCTCACCCTGTCCGATGGCCAGCGGGCCGCGGTCCGCGAGCAGCGCGACGACGGCCGGCGCCAATGGGACGTCGGCGACGTGGTCCGGCTCACCTGGTCAATCGACGATTGTGTCCTCGTGGCCGACCCGGCCGGCTAAGTCGCTTCGGTCGTGGCGCCGGAGGGGCGCGCGGCTTGGTTCGCCCCAGGTGCCAAGCGTCGGAACCAGACCTCAATCGAACCTGAGGTGGTTCGCCCGACGTGTCAAGCGTCGATCCAGGCCATCAATCGTCGATCAATGGCACGCCCGAAGTGCCAAACGTCGGCCCAGCGCCC
>JANMPL010000059.1:0-4632 GCA_031369845.1 Chloroflexota bacterium | reverse complement strand
GAAGGCAATCCGCCAGGTGTTGGCGTCCGTCGGATCGAGCAGCCCGATCCCGAGGATCGTGACGCCCGTCAGGATGAAGCCGCTCGCGAGCTGAAAGGACAGCGCGGACCCTGCGGTCCCGGTCGGGGCCAGCTCGGAGATCGCCGCCGAGAACTGGGCGGAGTCGGCCACGACGGTCAGTCCCCAACCGAGACTCAGGAGCGTGACAAGGATCGGATCTGCGCCGAAGAGGGTTCCCACCGCGATAGCTGACAGGCCGCTCCCCGCCATCGCCGCGATCGTCAGCGTCGTCCGTCCGAGCCTATCCGCGAGCGCGCCCGCCACCGCGCAGCCGATCCCGCCGATCGCGACAACCGCAAACGCTGTAAGGCTGGCGCTCGCCGGGTCGGTCGACCCGGCCGCGGCGAACGAGGCGGCGATGAACAGCGGCAGCCAGGTCCACATCGCATAGAGCTCCCACATGTGGCCGAGGTAGCCGAGATTCGCAAGCCGGACGGATGGCTCCCGCAATGCCGCGGCGGCGACCGCCGGGCTGAACCGCGGCGCCGCCGGCTCGAACGGTCCGGACCGGGCTGCGACCGCGACGAGGAGGCCGCCGGCGATCGCCGCGAGGCTTGCCGCAGCGACGGTTGCGTGCCAATCGGCACCGGCGGTCGCCCCGAAGGCGCGGATGAGATGGGGCAGGGCGGAACCGACCGTCAGCGCCCCGATGAGAACCCCGATCGCGAGGCCGCGCCGGAGGCGGAACCAGCCCGCGAGCATCTTCAGCGCAATCGGATAGACCGCCGCGAGACCGACGCCGGTCGCGAATCGCCAGGGCAGCGACCCCGTCGGTCCGTCGGCGAGGAGAGCGAACCCGAGATTGCCGGCCGCCGCGATGGCGGCACCGACGGCGAAGAGGCGGCGAGCCGGCAGGGCGTCGGCGGCGCCCGTCGCTGCCAGGGTCAGCGCCCCGGCGGCGAATCCGAGCTGGACGGCGACGGTCAGCAGAGGCAGGTCGAGCCGCGTCGTCCGCCACTCCGCGGCGAGGAGGGGCGCGACGGCGGAAGCGCTGAACCACGGCGCGAAGGCCAGCAGGACGCCGGCGGCGATGATCGCGAGCTGGCGCCAGCGGCCGGCGGGATCCTCGGCCGGTGTCGCGGTCATCGCGCCGCGACCGCGCTACAGGCGCTCGAAGCGCTCGACCGGGAGGACGAAGACGGTCGCGCCGCCAACCTCGACCTCGAGCGGGTACGGCATGAAGAACTCGCCCGGCTCCATGATCGGCGGCATCGGGTTCACGACCTGCGTCCGGGCGTGGCATGTCTCGCGGATGATCTCCAGGACGGCATCGATGCTGGCGTCCTCGACTCCCAGGATGATCGTCGCGTTCGATTGCTTGAGGAAACCGCCCGAGCTGTGGAGCCTGGTTGCCCGGTACTCCTTGTCGAGGAGCGCGTCGACGAGAGCTCCGGCGTCTTCGTTGTGGACGATGGCGACGACCAGCTTCACGCCGCGAGTATAGGCGCGGCGTATGGCGTTCCTCGGCGTCCGTGCTCTGGCTGGGGCACGGTTGCGCGAATGGCGCGGTGTACGATGCGCCAGCCAATCGATCGGGAGTCCGTCCGCCCGCTCGCCCAGCCACCGGAGGAGTTGCTCGTGGCCGATCCCGACACCCAGCGATCTTCTCCGCTGGCATCTCTCGTCACGGGTGCCGCCGCGCTGGCCCGCGGGGCGGACCTCGACCAGACGCTCGAGTCGCTCGTCGGAACGGCGGCGGCCGCTGTCGGGGCGTCGAACGCGGCGATCAGCCTGCAGGATCCCGATCGGCCCAACCCGGAGCTGACGTTCACGATCGGCCTCGACGAGGCAGGCCAGGACGGGCTTCGAACGGCGACGGCTGACTCGGCGCACCCGCTGACCGCCGCCGCCATCGAGCGGCGCGAGGTCGTCGGCTCGGACTCGGTGGCGCTCCCGCTCATCGTCAGCCGGAATGCGATCGAGCAGGGCCTCGGGGCGATCGCGTTCGGTTGGACCGCGGCGCATCCCCCGACGGACGAGGAGATCGTTTTCCTTCGGGCCGTCGCGGACCTCGTCGCGGTGGCCGTCGACCGCTTCCGGCTCACGTCGACAATTGCGGAACGATCCGAGTGGTTTGAGCGGCTCGCTCATACGGATCCGCTCACCGGGCTCGCGAACATGCGGACGTTCTCGCGGGTCCTCGAACTGGAGCTCGCGCGCGCCGCGAGGCAACGCAGCGAGGTCTCCGTTGCGGTCTTCGACGTGGACGACTTCGCGGCCACGAACGACGCCGTTGGCCGCGAAGCGGGCGACGACGTCTTGCGCGCCGTCGCGGCCGTCATCGCCGGAGCCGTCCGCCTCGTCGACACCGTCGCCCGCCTCGGAGGCGACGAGTTCGTCATCGTTGCGCCGGGCTCCGCCGGCATGACCGTTGCCCGGCGCGTGCTCGACGACATCGCCGCCCTGCCCGAAGCCGACGGGCGGCGGATCACGGTCTCGGCCGGCGTTGCTCGCTTCCCGACCGACGGGACGGACGCCGAATCCATCGTCGATGCCGCTCGATCGGCGGCCGCTCGCGCGCGGGACGCGGGTCGAGGCTCCCTGGAGGCGACGCCCGGCTGAGCCGGGAATCTGTCAACTCGATGGGGCGGTCCCGACTCCGGTCGAGACAATCGGGCCGACAGGGGCGGTGCTGCCGGGCTGCGGCTCCCGGGACACGGCGACGATGGCACCCGGCGGCGCCTGGGTCGGTCGGGTCGTGACGGTGGCAATCCCATTCGCGTCGACCCTGAAGTCGCCGACGGGGACTGGGGCCGCGCTGCCGACGATCACCCACGTCTCGTAGACCTCGGTCCCCTTCGTCGCCGGCAGATTTCGCATCGCGAGAACGACCGACCCGCCCGGGAGGATCGCGGCGATCCCGCTTGCCTCGTTGTTCTCGGTGGGCGTGAGAATGACGGTCTGGCTGCCGGGCTGCGCCGCCGCGCTGATCACGGAGTCGATCGCCTGATCGAACCGGCGCGTGGCGCTCAGCTCGTTCTGCAGGAGGAGATTCCAGCCCCCGAGCGCCACGATCGCAACGACCGCCGCGATCCGCATCGCCCAGCTGATCCCCGCGGTCCTGGTCCGGGCGCGCACGTTCCGTTCCGGTGCGGATGGGAACGCGATGGTTCGCTCCAGGGCCGGCTCAGGGTCGCGCGACGCAAGATCCGCGGCCGCTGCGGCCATGATCCGCTCACCGAGCGACGCGGGCGGCTCGACGAGCTCCAGGTCGGGCGAGTCGAGGAGGTACGGGACGACGCCACCGAGCCTCTCGAACTCGACGTGCGATTCCAGGCACGTCGCAAGGTGCTCGCGAACAGCGGCCATGTCGGCCGCCTCGAGCGCCCCGAGGACGTAGGCCGCGGCGAAATCGATCGCCTGCTCGTGGGTCATCGGTTGCGTGCTCATGGCGACGCCTGCTCGCTCGCCGGGCCATCGGATCCGTCGTCGCCGACCAGCGTGCGACGCATGGCGAGCAGACCGAGCCGGATCCGGCTCTTGACCGTCCCGAGCGGCGTTCCCGTGCGGACGGCGATCTCCTGCTGGGTCAGCCCGCCGAAGTATGCGAGCTCGATCGCTTCCCGCTGGACGTCCGACAGGCTTCCGAGCGCACCGGCGATCTCCTCGCGGTCGAGGTTGCCGGCGACCTCCTGCCAGATGTCGGGCAGAGTCAGGCTCGGCGGCGGGATGTCCTCGCGCTCGGGCAGCTCGACCGTGGGGCGACGGCGGCGGACCGCGTCGACGGCCCGGTGGTGGACGATCGAAAGGAGCCACGTCTTGACGCTGCCCTTGCCCTCGACGTAGCGCGCGGCATTTCGCCAAGCGCCGAGGAAGGCGTCCTGGACGACGTCTTCGGCAAGCGAGGAGTCAGCAGTGATCCGGAGGGCGATCGAGTAGGCCATTGTTCGGTAGGTGTCGTACAGATCCTGAAGGGCGTCGAGTTGACCGTCGGCGACACGGTGCAGCACGGCTCGATCGGCATCGTCCGCTGGCGATGCCACGCGCCCCGAGACCCGGTCGTTCCGGTTGTTCATGGCGGTATGCGTTGAGCTGGTTGATCCGGTTCATCGGCCGGCATGCAATCGCGGTGCAGGCGCCCAACGGCCTGGCGCACGCCGTCCCAGACCTGGGCTTCGCCAGCCTCCGCGTCAACGACGGCGAAGCGCTCCGGCTCGTCGGCGGCGAGGGCCAGGAAGCCATCGCGGACCCGGCGATGGAAGGCGAGGTCGAACCCGAGCTCGAAGCGAGTCTGATCGCCTGGCGCTTTCCGGCGGAGCCCGACCTCGGGTGGGAGGTCGAGGAGGATCGTCAGGTCAGGTCGAAGGCCGTCCGTCGCGATCTGCTCGAGCGCCCGGAGCGTGGCGAGCGGGATGCCGGCGCCGTAGCCCTGGTACGCCAGCGTTGAGTCGGCGAAACGGGCGCAGACGACCGTCGTGCCGTCGTCGATCGTCGGGCGGATCACCTCTTCGACGAGCTGCCGCCGCGCCGCGCTGAACAGGAGCGCGTCGGCGAGGGGGTCGATCGCGTCGCCTGCGGGCGGGCCGCCTGCGGGCGGGCCGCCGTCGAGGAGCAGCTCGCGCACCCGTTCTC
>JANMPL010000053.1:0-4679 GCA_031369845.1 Chloroflexota bacterium | reverse complement strand
CCTCGAACGCTGACTTCCCCTGTCGTCGGCCGGCGACCGAGGAGGAGCGGTGCCGGCCGACGACCTTGTCGCGTCCCAACGCGGCGATAGACTTCCATCGATCGCTTGACCTCGTCGTAAAGCCGAGGAGACGCGCCGGTGGAAAGCCCCGACCGCCCGGCCCTGCGCTTTCAGACAACAGCGAAGGCCTCCGCGGATGCTCACGCACTCACGCACGTCCGCCTCGTCCGCTTCGACCTCATCATCGACATTGCGGCTTTGTTTCTCGGGGTCGTTTTGCTCGCCACCAACAACGTCCTCGTGGGTGTCGCTGTCATCGTCATCGCCGGGTTGTCCCTTGCGGGGAGCCGCTTCCACCCGCTCCAGCGAGTCCTGATCGCCTTCCCGTTTCCGCAGCCTCTTGGGGCAGGTCACCGAGGTGACGATCGACGACGAGGGCCTCCGGTTCGAGAGCCCGCTGGGGACATCGTTGGTGCCGTGGTCGTCGATCACCGCCGTCAGGTCCAACAAGGAGACGGTTGCGTTCTTCCGCGATCGCGTCCTGATGGGCTACATCCCGTCCCGGCGCCTTCGAGTCGCCGGCGGCACAGGCGAAGCTAGTGGGCGTCGCGAAGTCACGAATCGCGCCTGCTCCCTGACCAGGGCCACCGTGGACTAGACGGGCTCGCCCTCCGAGCGGTCATGGGGCACAGGCCGATCCTGCGGGACGAGCCGACCCTCGCCCGGCGAGACCGGCCTCGTCCCCGGCGGCAGCTCGAGGCCGGCCCCTTCGAGGATCTCGAGCGCCGCGGCGTCATCTGAGCCAGCGAACTCGACGACGATCGCCCGCATGTTCGAGTAGTCCGTCCAGGCACCGTGCACGACGTTTGCCGGCCAGACGATCGCTTCACCGGCCGCCACTCGGATCCGCTCGTCGCCGACGAGCGTCCAGCCGCCTCCCTCGATGACGATGAAATACGTCGTGTTGGGATTCGTGTGTGGCTCGATGCGACCGCCGCGGCTGAAGGCCAATTCGGCGACGGATCCCCGGCCGTCACCGTGAATCACCTGGCCGGTCAGCCCCTCACTGCCGGGCGGCCCGTCCGGGCGGCGATGACCGACCCCGAATCGGCGGACCTCGATCGGCATCGCGGGGATCAGCGCCGCCGGCGCGCCCGGCGAGCGGCCTTCGGGCGGATCGTGGCCTCGGGTCGGGCGAACTTCGTCTTTGTGTAATAGCGCTGCTTGGCGAGCTTCTGCTCGTAGGCGTCGAGGATCGGCGGGAACCGGATGAAGCGTACCCAGACGAGCACCCCGAGGCCGACGATCGCGATGACCAGGACGAGGATCAGGTCGAACGAGAAGACGGAAGCCGTGAGGAGCAGCCCGAACAGGGTGATCCCCGTCCACAGCAGCCACTCGTACAGATCGAGGTATGGGGCGTGGCGATGAAGCCTCTTCGTCCGGACGCTGTACAGGATGGCGAGGGCGGCGAGTAGAACGAGTGAGACTACCCAGGTCGGCGTGAAGAGGTCGGGGAACTTGTGCGGGTTGAACTCCTCGAACAAGTAGTCCCAGGGTGAGAGCCGCACGATGACCTCGCTGCACGATCAATGGTTTCGGCGGGCGGTTACGCCCAACCGGGAACTCGGGCCGCCGTCCATCATGGCGACCGCCGATCCGGTCGGAGTATGCCACGCCGCCGGTCTATACTCGGCCGCAGACGTCGAGTGCGTGGCTGCGTGGGGATGGGAGGTCAAGCCCGGGTGCGAGCCCTGCTGTCGGTCGCCAACCGCGACGGGATCTCGGGACTGGCCCGAGACCTGCTCGGGCTCGGCGTGGAAATCTTCGCGACCGATGGGACCCGCGAACATCTTGCCGGTGATGGCGTCGAAGTCGGCGCCGTGTCGGAGCTCACGAGCGTCGCGCCGCTCGTCGGCGGCCAGGTCAAGACGTTCCACCCCGCGATCTACGCTGGGATCCTCGCCCGGCGCGACGTCCCCGAACAGCTGAACGAGCTCGAGGCCAACGCGATCGGGTTGATCGACATCGTCGTCGTCAACGTCACCCCGTTCGCCCCGGCGGTCGGCGCCCGTCTCGTGGGCATCGACGAGGCCATCGAGATGATCGACATCGGCGGAGCCGCCCTCCTCGGTGCCGCCGCGAGGAACGCCGCCGGCGTGGCCGCGGTCGCGAACCCCGACCACTACCCCCGCCTCGTCGCCGAGCTGCGTGAGCACGGCCTCGTCTCGGCGGAGCTTCGCGCCAGCCTCGCTGCGGAAGCGTTCGGCACGATCGCGGCCTACTACGCTGAGATCGCCGCCTACCTCAACCAGATCTCCGGGAACATGTTTCCGGCCCGGCTCGCGCTCGTGCTCGAGAAGGTCGCCGACCTTCGCTACGGCGAAAACCCCCACCAGCCCGCCGCGTTCTACCGCGAGACGACACATCGGAGCGGGACGCTCGCTGACGCGACCCAGCTGCGCGGTGAGCGGCCATCGTTCAACAACCTGATGGACCTCGACGCGGCCTACCGGATCGCGTCCGACTACACCGCCCCCACCGTCGCGATCGTCAAGCACACTGATCCCGTCGGGCTCGCCTCGGCCGACGAGCTGGTCGAGGCCTACCGGCACGCCCTCGAGACCGATTCGGTCGCGGCCTTCGGGGGGATCGTCGGGGTCAACCGGGAGCTCGACGGGCCAACGGCTCGAGAGATCGCCGCGAACTCGTACGAGGCGGTCGTCGCGCCGGGCTACAGCCAGGCGGCGGTCGGGATCCTCAAGGCGAAGGCCGGACTCGAGATTCTCGCCGTGCCGCCGGATCCCACGGAGGGGATGCGTGACTACGGGATCGCCAACCTCGATTTCAAAAGGGTCGCCGGTGGGCTCCTCGTCGAGAGCCTCGACGAGCTCGGGCTCGATCGAGGCAGGCTCCAGGTCGTCACGAAACGGCGCCCGACGCTCGACGAGCTGAACGACCTCTTGTTCGCTTGGCGTGCCGTCCGCCATGTCCGCTCGAACGCAATCGTCCTCGCGAGGAACGGCGCGACCGTCGGCATCGGCGCTGCCCAGGCCAGCCGCCAGGTATCGGTCGAGATCGCACTTCGGCGGGCCGGTGACAGGGCCAAGACCGCGGTCATGGCGAGCGACGCCTACTTCCCGTTCCCCGATGGAATCCAGATGGCTGCCCAGGCGGGCGTCACCGCGATCGTCCAGCCGGGCGGCTCGATCCGCGACGAGATGGCGATCGAGGTCGCGGATCGGCATCACATGGCCATGGTGTTCACCGGGAAGAGGCACTTCCGGCACTAGACGTGGAACAGCTGCTGGCGCTCGAAATGGTTCGGGTCACCGAGGCGGCGGCCCTTGCTTCGGCGCGATACATGGGCCGGGGCGAGAAGGACGAAGCCGACCGCGCGGCCGTCGAGGCGATGCGCCGGACGATGGACGAGATCGAGTTCGCCGGACGGATCGTCATCGGGGAGGGGGAGCGCGACGAGGCGCCGATGCTGTACATCGGCGAGGAGGTGGGCCGGCACGAGCCCGACGATCCCAACCCCCCGCAGCGGATCGACATCGCCGTCGACCCCCTTGAAGGCACGAACCTCGTCGCCCATGGCCAGGCAGGGGCAATCACCGTCCTGGCAGCATCGGAGGAGGGCGGCCTGGTCCACGCTCCCGACACCTACCTCGAGAAGTTGTGCGTCGGCCCGGGCGTCGCCGGCAAGGTCGACATCCGGCTGTCGCCGACCGAGAACCTCCAGCGGATCGCGTCGGCGCTCGGTCGCGAGGTCAATGACATCACGGTCGTGATCCTCGAGCGGCCGCGCCACGACGCGCTCATCGAGGAAGTCCGCCGGACCGGTGCACGGATCAAGCTCATCAGCGACGGCGACCTGTCGGCCGCCATCAGCTGCGCCGTCCAGGGGACGGGTGTCCACGCCGTCATGGGCATCGGCGGGGCACCGGAAGGCGTCCTCACGGCTGCCGCGCTGCGCTGCCTCGGCGGCGAGATCCAGGCCCGCTTCCGCTACCGCAGCGACGCCGAGCGGGCCCGGGGGGCGACCATGGGCCACGGCGACGAGGAGCGCGTTTATCTCACCGAAGATCTTGCATCCGGCGACAACCTCGTCTTTGCCGCGACCGGGGTCACGGCCGGGGATCTCCTGCAGGGCGTCCGCTACTTCGGCGGCGGTGCCCGGACCCACTCGCTGATCATGGCCTACCAGTCGAAGCAGGTCCGGTTCATCGACACCGTCCACATGTTTAATCGGGATCGTCCGCCGTCCGTTCGGCTGTAGACGCGCCGTTCAGCGATGAGCGCGCCGCGGACGATCATCGCGATGGGCGGCGGCGGCTTCTCGATGGAGCCGGACAATCCGCTGCTTGACGACTTCATCCTGTCGCAGGCAAACGCCGCCCGTCCCCGCGTCTGTTTCCTGCCGACGGCGAGCGGCGACGCCGACGGCTATGTCGTCAACTTCTACACCGCGTTCGCGAGCCGGGCGGAGGCGAGCCACTTGCGCCTCTTCTACCGGACGCAACGAGACATCGAGGCGCTCCTCCTGGGGCAGGACATCATCTACGTGGGCGGCGGCAACACCGAGAACATGCTCGCGATCTGGCGGACGCACGGGCTGGATCGGAGCCTTCGCAAGGCCTGGGAGGCCGGCGTCATCCTCGCCGGCCTGTCGGCTG
>JANMPL010000026.1:0-9086 GCA_031369845.1 Chloroflexota bacterium | reverse complement strand
GCATCGCCCAGTGGCCGTTCCGCGCCCTGGCGGCGCTGATCACCAGTGGAAGCGCAGCGGGCATACCAACGCGGGTCGACCTGACGCGTGACGCGACGGACCTCGTCGCGTTGGTCGCCCGGTGGGTCCCGATGGAGGTTGGGGCGCGGCGAGCCTCGCGGGGGAGCCTCGCGGGGGACGGCGCCCGCGCCGGCGACCGCGCTACTTCCGTTGCCGGCCTCCGCCCGTACGACCTCGTCGTGGCAGGCCTGTCGATCGCCATGCTCGCCGGGGCGACCCTCGACGGGTGGGCGCACAGCCACGAGTTGCTCGCCCTCGAATCCGTCATCACGCCGTGGCACATGGTCGTGTATCTCTCGTTCCTCGCTGTCGCGATGGTCTTGCTCGGCCCGCCGGTCACCGCGAAGCTCGGTGGCGGACGGGCGATCGCCGCGATCCCGACCGGGTACGGGACGTCGGTGGCCGGCGTCGGCTTCTTCCTCGCAATGGGTGCCGCCGATACCGTCTGGCACCTTGCGTTCGGGATCGAGGCCAACGCCGAGGCGCTCCTGAGCCCGACCCATCTCGGTCTCGCCCTGGGAGCGTGCCTGATCGCCAGCGGGCCGATTCGTGCGGCGTGGCTCCGCAATGAGGAAGCCACATGGCCAGCCTTTCTGCCGGCAATCCTCTCGGCGGTTGCGATCACCGGCCTCGTCTCGTCCGCGCTGCACATCGCGAATTCGTTCGTCGACCCGTGGCCGCGGTTCAGTTACGGGCTCAACGACCCGATCTGGTACGGGCCGTACATCGGCGTGGCCGCCGCTGTCGTGACGGCCGGGATCGTCGCCGTCCCGATGCTCCTGCTGATCGCCCGGTGGCGAACGCTGCCACCGGGCTGGCTGACGCTGCTCTTCGGCGTGTCGATCGCGGGCCTGACGTTCCTGCACGACGAGGGACAGCTCGTCGGAGCCCCCATCCTTGGCGGATTCATCGCCGATCTGCTCTTCATCTGGCTACGGCCGCGGCTGTCGTCATGGCGGCTCCAGGCCTTCGCGTTCCTTGCTCCTGCTGCGCTCATTGCCGCCGCGTTCGCCGTCCTTTGGGCGACCGGGCCGATCGCGTGGTCGGCTCACCTCATTGGCGGGACGATCGTGCTGGCGGGTGGCGTCGGCTGGGGGCTCAGCCTGCTGCTCCGCGCGGGCGCCCCGACCCCGGGCTCCTGACGCGGGCTACCATCGGCGCGTCGTCCAACCGCCCGGCCGGAGGTGAATGCGTGTCCCGCCCGCTGAAAGTCGGCGTCCAGCTGCCCGAGGTCGAGCGCGAGTGTCGCTGGAGCGAGATCCTCGACATGGCGAGGGCGATCGAGGATCTCGGTTACGACTCCATGTGGCTGGGCGAGCACCTCCTCTACCGCTGGCAGGATCGCGCGCCTCGCGGCCCGTGGGAGGCATGGGCAATGCTCGCCGCACTCGCGGCGGTGACGAAGCGGGTGGAACTGGGGCCGTTCGTGGCCTGCACCGCGTTCCACAACCCGGCGATCCTCGCCAAGCGGGCCGACACGATCGACGAGATCTCCGGCGGCCGGTTCATCCTCGGCCTCGGCGCCGGCTGGAACGAGACCGAGTTCCGCGCCTTCGGTGTCCCGTTCGATCACCGCATCGACCGATTCGAGGAGGCGTTCACGATCATCCGGACGCTGCTCCGCGAGGGCTCCGTGAACTTCGAGGGGACGTACTACAACGCCCGCGATTGCGAGTTGTTGCCGCGCAGACCGCGTCCCGGCGGACCGCCGTTGATGATCGGCTCGACGGGCCAGCGAATGCTGCGAATCGCAGCCCCGCACGTCGATTCATGGAATGCCTGGTTCGCTGACACCCAGAATTCCCCCAATGGCGTCGCCGCCCTGGCGACGAGGGTCGACGCTGCCTGCCTCGAGGTCGGGCGCGACCCCGCGGATATCGAGCGGACGGTCGCCGTCCTCGTGCAGCTGCCCGGTGGAACGGGCAGAACGATGGGCGATAGCACGGTTGCCCAGACGATGAAACCGCTCGACGGCACCCCCGAGGAGATGGCCGACGAGCTTCGCGCATACGCCCGCGCCGGCATCGGCCACGTTCAACTGGTGCTCGATCCGATCTCCCGGGAATCGATCGAGCGATTCGCACGCGTGCTCCCGCTGCTCGATAATGAGTGACCGATCCCCACGCTTGTGTGGGGCCTCCGGTACCAAGGTAAGGGGACCGCTCGGTGCGAAGAGCGTGCTAGCCTCTGGCCAATCATGCGACTTTCGAATCACGCTGCCCGGCTCGGGGCCGGCGCGGTGATGGCGATCCTGCTCGCGACCGCCTGCGCCAGCCCTCCCCCTTCGTCCCCTCCGCCGACGGTTCGCCCTACCCCGGTCATCACGCCCGATCCACATCTGACCGAGCCCGCGACCGCCGACCAGATCTTCGTGGCCATCAGGGTTGGTGACCTGCCGTTGAGCGTCAATAACGCGACCTCCGGCGACCCGACCTCCCCGATCGTGAAGCGAATCAACGCTGCGATCGGCAACTGGCCGCTGATCATCACCGAATTCCGCTCCAGCGCTGCCCTTCGCCAGACGACGAAATGGGATCCGACGAATGGCCCGGTCCAGGGCAACGCGCCGTACACGTTCGTCGGTCTCAACATTCTCATCGAGTTCGGCCCTATGACCGGCGCCCTGGCGGCCCCCGATGCCGATCGCCAGAAGCAGGCCCAGGCGGTCGTCGCCCTCATCGACCCACTCCTGTGGCCGATGGAGCAGCGGTCGGTGGTCCCGTTGCAGACGAAGACCGCCGTGCCGGCGGCAGCGGCGTCGCCCGCGACGTCGCCGGCCGTCTCCGCCGGCTCGGTGCCGTGACAAGCACCCGGCCACGGGCATCCGGCCGCGCCGGCGACGAGGTCAGCGACCTCGACAAGCGGATCATCGAGCACCTCCAGCAGGACGGCCGCCGGCCGTTCACCCAGATCGCCGCGGAGCTAGGCGTCTCCGAGGCCGCCGTCAGGGCCCGGACGAACCGGCTCGTCGACCGGGGGATCCTCCAGGTCGTCGGCGTCACCGACCCGCTCAAGCTCGGGTTCCAGCAGATGGCGATGATCGGGATCCGCTGCGAGGCCGATCGCCTGATGTCGGTCGCGGCCAGGGTCGCCGAGTTCGCCGAGGTGGACTACGTCGTCATCACCGCCGGGACATACGACATCCTCATCGAGACGGTGTGCGAGGACAATGAGGGTCTGCTCCGATTCTTAGCGGAGCGTCTGCGCACCATTGAAGGCGTCCGGGACACCGAAACGTTCGTCTACCTGCGTATGGTGAAGCAGTCCTACCAGTGGGGCACCCGCTAGGAGCGACCTGCGGGACGAACTAAGATTGCGGGACGGGGCGCCGCTGTCGTCCCGCGCGTTGAGAGGTCGACCCGGTGCCACTCGAGCCAGTCCTGACGCTGCTCTTCGTGGCGGTCCTTGCGAACCTCATCGTCATGGGCGCCGTCCTTCTGCCACCGATGATCGGGCGCAAGAGCCTGCTGTCGCTCGGCCGCCAGATCGACCAGGGCGACCGGGTCGCCGCCGAGTTCGCCGTCGTCCACGGTGAGCCAGCCGCGGTCGTCGACCCGGACGGCGCACCGACCGGCGCCTACGACCGCGTCGTCCGGATCGTCAGCTGGGTCTTCATCCTTGCGACTTCGACAATCGTCGCCATCACAGGCCTCTGGCCCACGACGCAGCCGGCGATCTTCGCGCTCCTCGCGACCGCCGGGGTGTTCGTCCTCCTCGTCCACGACCTGCTGCCGCCGAGCTCGCTCGGCAGCGCGAAGTTCATCGTCGAGGGCAGCGTCGCCATCACGTTCGCGACGCTCCTGGTCCTCCTCACCGACGGCCAGGAAAGCCCGTTCTTCTTCACGTTTCCGCTCATCGTCGGCGGTGCCGCGCTCGTGGTCTCGCCGCGGGTGACGTTCGCCCTCGCAGGCGTCGCGAGCATCGCCTACGTCTTCGCCATTGCGTCGCCCGGTTCGACCCCGCTGTCGCCTGTCGCGATCGCCAAGGTCGGGATCAACCTGACGGCGCTCGTCCTGCTGGCGTACGTCGCAATGGTCATCGCCAGCGAGCAGCGACGAGCCCGTGACGCGGCGATCCGGCTTTCGACGGTCGACCCGCTGACCGGGTTATTCAATCGGACGTTCTTCTTTGCCGCGGTCGATCGGGAGATCGCCCGCAGTGCCCGCTCCAATCGCGGCTTCTGCCTCCTGATGATGGACCTCGACGAACTCAAGGCGATAAACGACCGCCATGGTCACTACTTCGGTGACCGCGTCCTGAGCGGTGTCGGCGAGGTCATCCGGTCCGGCGTGAGGAAGATCGACACCGCGGCCCGCTACGGCGGCGACGAGTTCGTCGTTCTCCTGCCCGAGACGGATCCGACGGGCGCCTACGTCCTCGCCGAGAAGGTCCGGATCGGCGTGACGGAACTGGACATCGCGGTGTCGGGGAGCGTGCTCGAGGCGTCGATCTCGGTTGGCGTCGTCAGCTATCCGGACGACGGCCGGACGAGCGATGAGCTGTTGATCAGCGCCGACCAGGCGATGTACGCCTCGAAGCGTGGCGGCCGGAACCGGGTCATGGGCTTCCCTATCGGGGTCAGAGGGTCGCCGGACGACTCGGTGTAGCATCCGGCCATGCCGGAGCACGACTCCCCGCAACCGCGCGATGCCGCGCCCGCCCGCGCCGCCGGCTTCTCGACCCGGGCGATCCGGGCCGCCCACCGCGCGCCGCGAGTCGACCAGCGCCCGACATCCGTGCCGATCTACCAGACGGTCACGTTTGCGAGCGACGACGCCGCTGAACTGGGCGCGGTCCTGACCGACGAGCAGCCGGGCTACGCCTACAGCCGGATCGACAACCCGACGGTGACGGCCCTGGCGGCCGCGGTCGCTGACCTCGAGGGCGCCGAGGCCGGCTACGCGCTGGCATCGGGCATGGCGGCGATCCACGCGGCCGTGGTCTCGCTCGTCTCGGCCGGCGATCGTATCGTCGCGACCCGGGCCTCGTACGGGACGACGCGGGCGCTCTTCAGCGATGTCCTCGGACGGCTCGGCGTGACGACGGCGTACGTGGACATGAGCGATGCGAGCGTGGTCGAGGCGGCCCTCGCGGCGGCGCCGACGCGGATTCTCTATGCCGAGACGATCGCGAACCCGACGATCGTCGTGGCGGACCACGCTGCCCTCGCCGAGATCGCCCGCCGCTACGGGGCGCTGTACATCGTCGACAACACGTTCGCCTCGCCCTATCTCTGCCGGCCACTCGAGCTGGGAGCCGACCTCGTCGTCGAGTCGGCCACGAAGTACCTGTCGGGCCACAGCGACGTGCTCGCTGGCGTGGTCTGCGGTCGAAGCGACCTGATCGACGCAGTTCGGACCCTCCAGGTGGACACGGGCGCATCGCTCGCGCCCAACTCGGCGTTCCTCGTCCTGCGGGGCATCTCCACCCTGGCGATCCGCATGGAACGGCACACGGCGACGGCGGCGGCACTCGCTGCCTGGCTCGAGCGTCAGGCGGGCGTGTCGCGCGTCTACCACCCCTCACTCGCCAGCCATCCGCAGCACGCGGTCGCGATGCGCCAGCTGACCCTCGGTGGGGGAATGCTTGCCTTCGAGCTCGCCGGCGGCCGATCAGCCGGTCGCGCGTTCATCGACGCGCTCTCGATCCCGGAGCTGACGGCGTCGCTCGGCAGCGTCTTCACAATGGTCGTTCACCCACCGTCGACGACCCACCGCCAGCTCGACGACGCCGCTCTCACGAGCGCCGGGATCACGGCGGGTCTCCTCCGCTGCTCCGTCGGGCTGGAAGATCTCGACGACCTCGTCGCCGACTTCGAGCGCGGTCTCGCTGCTGCGTCGGCGGCGACCGAAGCCGGGGCCGCGACGCCACCGCCCGACACAGTACCGACCGCCGCCACGCCAGCGTCCGTTTAGGAGCGTTCCGATCGCCAGTCCGGTCGTCACCTGGGCCGCCAACGCGCGGTCCGCCCAGCCGGACCCTCTTGCCCGGCTCGGTCGGGCGGTCTGGCGCCTGCTGACCTCCGTCAACTTCGCGGTTACCCAGATCATCATCCTGTCACTGTTCGGGGTCGTCGGGATGACGATCCGCCAGTTGCCCGGGTTCGCCTTCCGGTCCGCCTCCGACTACGCGGGCGCCATGGCGAACATCCACGACCGCTACGACGGCATCTTCGGGATCGGCGCGGTCAATGCCCTCGAGCAACTCCAGGTTTTCCAGATCTTCACCTCGACCTGGTTCACCGTTGGGTTGTTTGTCCTCGTCGTTTCGATCGTCGTCTGCACGCTCGACCGGACGCCGCGCCTCTGGCGCCAGACGGTCGACGTCAGGGTCGTTCAGCCGGATCCGTTCTACCTGCCGTCCCTACCGGACCGTGCGGCGATGACCGGCGTGACCACCGACGCTGTCCGCTCGACGCTGCGCCGCCATCGCTTCAAGCTCCGGGAGGCGGAGGTAGACGGCGTCCGCTACCTGTACGGTGATCGGCACCAGTACACGAAGCTCGCGACGCTGCTGACCCACCTCGGACTCATCCTGTTCCTCCTTGCCGGCGTCGTGACCTCTGCCTTCGGGGACGAGCAGGGGCTGATCGTGACAGAGGGCGATTCGCTCACTGTCCAGCCGATCGGGACGCCAGGTCTCCTCCTCGTCAAGAACCTCGGCTTCGAGGCACCGGGGTTCGCCGAGACTGGCATGGCGAGGGACTTCACGACGGAGCTCGCGGTGTACCGGGACGGCCGCGAGATCGCCCACAAGACCATCCGCGTCAACGACCCGCTCGAGGTCGGGGGCTACACCTTCCACCAGAACGGGTTCGGTCCGGCGATCGACCTGCTGGTCAGCGACGCGACGGGGCGGCCGCTCTGGAAAGGCCCTGTCGCGCTCGACGGCCAGGCGGCCGGGTCCCCTTACAGCACGCTGTCCGTGCCCGGCCGCAACATCGGTCTGCAACTCCTTCTCCGGCGTCAGTCCGACGGGACCGGGATCGTCGTCGTCGCGCCGTACCGTGTCATCGGCAAGCAGACGGACGGGAGTCCGATTATCGAGGACCTCTTTCCGCTGGCCCTCGCCGCCCGTGAGGCGGCCCGGGTTCAGGGCACGGATTTCAGCGTCGGCGTGCTCGGGTTCGGCGAGTACACCCTGCTGATTGCAAAGAACGATCCCGGGCGGTGGATCGTCTGGACGGCGTTCGCCTCGCTCATCACTGGAATCGCGATCACGTTCTACCTGCCGCGCCGGAGGGTCTGGGCCCGGCTTTCGCCGGCCGGCGAGTTGGCGATCGTGGCGCGGTCCGATCGCTACGTCGACGTCGAGCGCGAGTTCGGGCGACTGCTCGACGATCTCGTCGCCGCGCGCAACCCGGCCTGATTGGACACGCGACCGGTACTGAACCGCAACCGACCCCAGTGATAGGCTCCTCCAAGGCGGCTGAGGGCCGCTCAACACGCGCGCGATGGAGGACTCAGATCGCATGACCGCAGGCGACTCATGACCGCCCGACACAACGCGATCGCGGAGATCCAGCCACCGGGTCGCGAAGACCCAGGATTATCTCGAGGACGCCGGCGCCGACATCTTCGGCCAGTACGTGTTCCACGAGGGCGCCCAGAGCCAGTACCTCGCCAAGCCGATCTTCCGGAAGCTACGCCGGACGATCGAGGGCCACGAGCCATTCGACCCGGCGATCATCGACGCGGTCGCCCATGGCGTGAAGGAGTGGGCGCTGGCTCACGGAGCGACGCACTACACCCACTGGTTCATCCCGATGACCGGGTCCACGGCCGAGAAGCATGACTCGTTCCTGACCCCGTCCGGCGACGGCCAGACGATCGCCGAGTTCTCCGGCCGGAACCTCGTCCAG
Organism: Chloroflexota bacterium; assembly: GCA_031369845.1. Lineage (GTDB taxonomy): Bacteria > Chloroflexota > Limnocylindria > Limnocylindrales > CSP1-4 > CF-46. The sequence goes on along the minus strand of JANMPL010000026.1, from coordinate 1,165 downwards.
GGCGAGCCGGATGCGAGCTCGTTCCCGTCGGGCGGCATCCGGGCGACGTTCGAGGCACGCGGCTACACGGCCTGGGATGTCACCTCGCCGATCTTCCTCCAGGTCGAGCCGAACGGCGTGACCCTGACGATCCCGACGGCCTACGTCTCCTTCACGGGCGAGGCGCTGGATCACAAGATTCCGCTCCTGCGCTCCCAGGCGGCGCTCGGCAAACAGGCGCTCCGCATCCTGCGCTGGTTCGGCAACTCGAGCGTCAGCCAGGTGTTCACGAACATCGGCCCGGAGCAGGAGTACTTCCTCGTCGACCGTCGGCTCGCCGAGCAGCGCCCCGACCTTCTTCTAACCGGGCGGACGCTGTTCGGCGCCGCGTCGCCGAAGGGCCAGGAGCTGGAGGACCAGTACTTCGGCCCGATCCGGGAGCGGATCCTGGCCTTCATGATGGACCTCGACCGCGAGCTCTGGCGGCTCGGCATCCCGGCCAAGACCCGTCACAACGAGGTCGCCCCGGGTCAGTTCGAGATGGCGCCCGTGTACGAGCCGACCTCGGTCGGGTCGGACCACAACATGATCGTGATGAGCACGATGCGGCGGATCGCTGCGCAGCACGGCCTGATGCTGCTGATCCACGAGAAGCCGTTCGCCGGCATCAACGGCTCCGGCAAGCACAACAACTGGTCGATGGGCACGGACGACGGCGAGAACCTCCTCGACCCGGGCAACGACCCCCATGCCAACGCTCAGTTTCTCGCCTTCCTCGCAGCCGTGATCCGCGGGGTCAACGTCCATGCGGACCTGCTCCGAGCGAGCATCGCGGACGCCGGCAACGACCATCGCCTTGGCGCGAACGAGGCACCGCCGGCGATCGTCTCGATCTTCCTCGGCTCGCAGCTCGAGGACGTCATCGAGCAGCTCGAGCACGGCCCCGCGTCGGCTTCGAAGAAAGGCGGCGACCTGGAGCTTGGTGTCACCTCGCTGCCGGTCCTGCCGAAGGACCATACCGACCGCAACCGGACCTCGCCCTTCGCGTTCACCGGCAACAAGTTCGAGTTCCGGGCTGTCGGCTCGTCCGCCCCGATCTACTGGCCCCAGACCGTGCTCAACACGGCCGTGGCCGACTCGCTCAAGGATCTCGCCGACGAGCTGGACCGTCTCGAGCCGTCCGATT
>JANMPL010000624.1:0-6778 GCA_031369845.1 Chloroflexota bacterium | reverse complement strand
ACGTCTCGTACGCCGGCAGGAGGTTCGCCGCGGTCGGCACGAGGTCGGCCTTGGCGATCCGGACGGCCGCTTCGCTGCCGCCCTTCGACTCCGGATCGAATGGCTCACAGGCCGTGATCTGGATCCCGTAATGACGGCCAGCGGCGACGAGCTCCGGGTGGCGCACGCCGATGCCGGCGACGCGGTCGATCGTGACCGTCCGCTCGTTGTCCGTCAGGGCGTACGTCGGCGCGCCGCCCAAGCGCCGCAGGGTCTCGTCGAGGCAGGCGATGACCGTCGGCAGGGTCCGGTCCCATGTGGGGATGACGACGCGGAAGCGGCTCCAGGAGAGCCAGGCGCACCAGAGCAGCGTCTCGCGGCCGGCGATCCTTGGACCCTTGCCCCAGTCGAACTGGAGCCACATGCCGGGCTCCGGGATCCATGGCCGGTACACCCGCCTGTGGCCAGCGGTGTACGCCCGCTTGGCCTTCGCGACCGCTCGTCTCGTCGTCCGCTCCGAGCCTTCGAAGCCAAGCGCGAGCAGCTTGTCGTGGACGACGTCGGCGCGGACCTTGCCCTTGGAGCGCTCGACCCACTCTTCCACCTTGGCCAGGAAGCCGTCGATCAGCCGGTCTCGCGTGGCTCGCTCGGTCATCACACGCCCCGCAGCCCGCAGCCGGACGTACCGCGCGACCGTGTGGTGCGAGCAGCCGGCCAGCTCGGCCGCCGCCCGGAAGCTGCCGGTCAGATCGAACGCTTCGAGGATCTCCACGACGCCCTCGGCCCTCTTCAACGCTGCCCTCCTCGCCTGCTGACTCCGACGAGGAGCAGTCAAGCGGGCTGGGCAGGTTCGGTGGCCGCGGATGGGCAGATCCGATGGCCACGGCCGGGCAGGTTCGTGTCCGGCTATGGGCAGTTTCTCGTGGCCGTCGTCAGAATCGGTGTGATTTCTGGAATCGGCGCGATTTGGGGAATCGGTGCGATTTGGGGAATCGGTGGCGGGCCGGGCGCGAGAGCCGTGGGGGCCGCGAACTCGCTACTTCGCTAGTGCCGCTAGCGAGCTGCGCCATGCGGCGTAGTTATGCCAGAACGCGGCGCTGGGCTCTTCGGGCGCAAACAGCCAGTTCATGTAGCTGTACGACGGATCGCCCTCGATCCTGGCCCGTGGCTGGAGCGGCCCGGGGCCGTCGATGCGGTACCACGAGTAGCCGAGCGGCTCGAGAATCGCCGTCAATTCCGCTTCCGTTCGGCCGGCCAGGACCTCGCAGATGATCCAGGGCCGCCCGGTCGCCAGTACCCCGGCTGCACCGCGGAGGACGTCGGGCTCGGTTGATTCGGTATCGACCTTGAGGACCGCAGGAGTCACGCCGGTTCTCGCCGCGTATCCGTCGATGGTCTCGACGGCCACAGAGACGGATCGGTGGGACGGCCGGAACCCCGCCCGAAGTGAGTTCGAGCTGTCGGTCTTGTCCGAGAGGTGGAGCTCGGCCGTGCCGGGCGCGGCGCCCAGGGCGACTTCCTCGACCCGCACGTCGAGGCCGTTCTCGGCGCAGATCGCCCGCATCTGGGCTGCGAGATCCGGCGTGGGCTCGAATGCGACGACGATCGCCGGAGTCAGCGCGGCCGCCAGCCAGGAGAAGACGCCGATGTTCGCCCCGACATCGAAGACCGGTGCCGACCCGCGCTACTCGATCGCCGCAAGGACGCAGGCAAGCGTGTCCGGCTCGTAGCCGGCGAGGCCGGATCCGGCGAGCAGGTGGCTGACGTACGTCCGCATCGGGGTCCGGATCCTGAGGCTCCGCTGGCCCGCGTCGGCCGGCTGGCCAAGTCCCCGCGGAATCGCGAGCTCGACGACCCGCTCTTGCTCGGCCGGGCGGCGACCGAGCAGGCGGAGGGCGCCGCTCCGGAGACGCTTCGGCACCCGCCGCCGAACCGACACGATCATCGAGCCCATCGGTCGCATCCTACCGTGTCGCCGGTCGGCGCCGGACTCGCTTGCAGAATGCAACTCAGCACCGACCATGGTAGCGTCCCCCGGATGAGCGGCAGGGGCGGCGGATTCGGGAGAGTCGGGGCGGCGACGGGTGGAGCGGCCGGGGCCGCGGGCGGTCGCGCCCGCCGCGGCGGTGGCGGCGGCGGGCGCATGGGCGGCGGCTGGGGCGGCGTCGGCGGCTCGGAGCCGTTCGAGAAGGTCCCGAAGGAGCGCCGCGGTCGGACGCTTCGCCGGATGGTCGCCTTCTTCAAGCCCTACAAGGCCCAGGTCGGAGTCGTCCTCGCCGCGATTCTGCTGACGAGCTTCATCGGCCTCATCAACCCGATCCTCCTCAAGCTCCTCATCGACATCGCGATTCCCGAACGCGACTGGTTCCTCCTGAACCTGTTCGTCGGCTTGATGGTCGTGCTGCCGATCATCTCGGGCCTGATCGGCGTCGGCCAGAGCTATCTCAACAACGTCATCGGCCAGAGCGTCATGCACGACCTGCGGACCGCGCTCTACGCCCACCTCCAGAAGATGCCGCTCCGCTTCTTCACCGAAACCCGAACCGGCGAGATCCAGAGCCGCCTGGCCAACGACGTCGGCGGGATCCAGTCGGTCGTCACGGACACGGCGGCGTCGCTCACCTCGAACGTCGCGATCGCCCTCAGCACCGTCGTCGCGATGATCATCATCGACTGGCGGCTTACCGTCCTGAGTCTCGCTCTGCTGCCGTTCTTCATGTACCTGACGTTCCGCGTCGGAAAGGTCCACCGGGAGGTCCGCGGCGAGACGCAGAAGTCACTCGCCGAGATGTCCGCGGTCACCGAGGAGACCCTGTCGGTTTCGGGGATGCTGCTCTCGAAGACGTTTGGCCAGCAACAGGCCGCGATCGGTCGGTTCAGCAAACTCAATCGCGAGCTCGCCGCGCTGCAGGTCCGCCAGGCGATGGTCGGGCGCTGGTTCTTCATGATCATCGGGACGATCTTCTCAATCACGCCGGCGTTCGTGTACTGGCTCGCAGGCTTTCTCGCGATCCAGGGCGACCCGAGCGCCCCGACGATCGGCGACATCGTGGCGTTTACGACGCTTCAGAGCCGGTTGTTCTTCCCGCTTGGTCAGCTGCTCAACATCCAGATCGAGATCCAGGGCGCGCTGGCGCTGTTTGATCGGATCTTCGAGTACCTCGAGATGGATCCGGAGATCGTCGATGCGCCGGACGCCGTGGCCCTCGACCGGTCGACGATCCGTGGCAGCGTCCGATTCCGGGACGTCTCGTTCCGCTACCCGGTCGCGGCGGTGCCGTTGAGCGCGGCGCCACCGGAGGCCCAGGCGGAGGCCGCCGACGCCGAGGCGGCAGAGGCCGAAGATGAACTGGAGCTTCCCGCCGTGCCGGCCATCGCGATGGCCCAGCCGTTCGGGCTCGAGGACATCGACTTCGAGGTCAACGCGGGCCAGCTCGTCGCGCTTGTCGGGCCGTCGGGTTCCGGCAAGACGACGACGACGTATCTCGTCCCGCGCCTCTACGACGTCGATTCCGGGGCCGTCGAGATCGATGGGCGCGACATCCGCGGCGTGACGCTGGCGAGCCTCGGCGACGTGATCGGATTCGTGACCCAGGAGACGTACCTCTTCCACGACACGATCCGGGCCAACCTGCTCTATGCCAAGCCGGATGCGACCGATACGGAGCTCGAGGCGGCGGCGCGCGCCGCGGCGATCCACGAGCGAATCGCGGAGCTCCCCGACGGCTACGACACCGTCGTCGGCGAGCGCGGCTACAAGCTGTCGGGCGGCGAGAAGCAGAGAGTCGCGATCGCGCGGGTCCTCCTGAAGGATCCGCGGATCCTCATCCTCGACGAGGCGACGTCCGCCCTCGACACGGTGAGCGAGCGGCTCATCCAGGCTGCGCTGGAGCGGCTCATGGAGGGCCGAACCACGATCGCGATCGCCCACCGCCTCTCGACGATCCTGCGCGCCGACCAGATCCTCGTCTACGACCGCGGCCGGATCGTCGAGCGCGGCACCCACGCCGAGCTCGTCGGCCAGGGCGGCCTCTACGCCCGGCTGTACCGCGAGCAGTTCCTGTCGGAGCCCACCGACGGGCGGGTGGCGGCGGCGGAGGCGGGCGAACCCGCAGCCGTCTGACGACCGACTACGATCAGCCGGTGAGGATCCGATCGGCGACGCTGCGCCACGAGGGCGACCTTCGGTTCACGGCTCGGACCGGCACGGGCCGAACCGTCAACTTCGGCGACGAGGTCGCGGCCAATGAGTACTCGCCGGTCGAGTCGGTGGTCGTGTCGCTTGCCGCGTGCAGCGCGATGGACGTCATCGGCATCCTCGAGAAGAAGCGCCAGGTCATCGACTCGTACACGATCGAGGTCACGGCCGAGCAGCGCGACGAGTACCCCCAGATCCTGACCCGGGTCGAGATTGTCCACGTCGTCGAGGGCACGGTGATGGTGGAGAAGGCGGTGCGTCGCGCGATCGAGTTGTCGGCGACGAAATACTGCCCGGTCAACGCGATGATCTCGGCGGGGGCCACGGAGGTTCACCACCGCTTCCGGATGCGCTGTACCGGTGCCCAACTGAAGGAGGCCGAGGGCGAGGTGATCGTCACCGGCCCGTATCGGCGGCCGGAGATGGTGCGGGGCTGAGGCGTCGGCCTCGCCGGCGCCTGACCCAGGTGAAGCGTGCGGAGTACCGCCGCCACCAATAGGGGATGCGACGTCAGAGGTCGCCGGATGGGCCACCGTTTTTTCGGGCGCCGGTGATGCCTGGGGCGGTCGCTCCGTGGGTTTGGCGGCATCGTGAGGGGAACGAGATCGCACCCGCCGATCGGGGCGGCCCAACCGGATCGTTCCGCTTGATTGGAAGTATCTGGCCGATCTCCGGGCCCTAGGTAGTTCCAACCCCGCGGAACGATCTTGACGGGATGGCCATGCCGGCCCTCCGATTCCTGATCCCACTGGGCCCTACTCATTGGGCCGAGGTGGCGCGAAACGAGTTGGAATCGTGTCCGGAGGCCTGCCGACGCACTTGTCGACCTCGTACGAAGCACTACAGATCCTCGCGGAGGTGCGCCGCCGGCGCGGCTACCGGGGCGACGAGCCCCGGCGCGGGCGGAACCTACCGCTTCTGGACCAGCGTCAGGCCGTCGGCGACCGGGATCATGCTGATCGAGACTCGCTCGTCCGCCAGCAGCCGGTCATTGAGGCGGCGGACGCCGACCGTGTCGGGGTCGGTCTTTGACTCGTCGATCACGTCGCCGTCCCACAGCACGTTGTCGTATACGGCGAGGCCACCCTGGCGAAGGAGCCGGAGAATCCGCTCGTGATAGTCGGGGTACTCCCGCTTCGACGCGTCGATGAAGGCGAAATCGAACGTCCCCGAGGCGCCACCGGCGATCAGGTCGTCGAGGGTCTCGAGGGCTGGTCCGAGCCGCAGGTCGACGCGATCGGCGACGCCGGCCTCCGACCAGTAGCGCCGCGCGACGGACGTCCACTCCTCGGAGATGTCGCAGCAGACGATCTCGCCGTCGGCCGGTAAGGCGAGCGCGACGGCCAGCGAGCTGTAGCCAGTGAACGTGCCGAGCTCGATGCAGCGGCGGGCGCCGATCAGCCCGACGAGCAGCGCCATGAGCGCGCCCTGCTCCGGCGCGATCTGCATGTCGTGCTGAGGCAGGTCGGCGGTCTCCTCGCGGAGACGTCGCAGGATGTCGGGCTCGCGGACGCCGTGCTCGACGAGATAGGCGTGAAGATCGGGCGCGAGGCCAACGGAGACGTTCGACATCGGTCAAACGATAGCCGCGATCAGCCCGGTCGGTCAGCCGTAGCGGATGGGTGCGCTGTCGACGACGGTCCGCGAGGCGCCACGAGTCCAGATCGAGGTGACGAGACTCGGAACCCACCAGCGGAGGAAGTAGAGCCGGCAGCCGAGGCAATAGCCGGTCACGGCGAGAAGGCTCTGCAGCCCGGCGACCGCGAGGGTGAGGACCCAGCCGATGGTCGGCGCGCCGACGGCGAAGGCGATCAGGGACGCCGTGAGCACCACGCTGCCGAGCGTCTGGGCGAAGCGCGGCGGGTATTCGTGCTCAGGCTCAACCTTCGGCAGGTGGAGCGCCTTGGCGATCCGGCGCCAGATGACGCCGTAGATCGAATAGCGCAGCCCGAACGCGGCGCTCGTGCCGATCGACAGGAGTGCCAGGAGCACGCCCGGGACCCAGCCCGTGACGAACGAGACGATCAGGAGCAGCGCCGACAACCCGGCCCCAAACCGGTGGCCGCGGGGATCGATCTTGCCGGCGGGCGGCAACTGAGCAGCCGCGTCGGCGGGGATGGCGTTGGGCATCTGATGGGCTCCTCAGTGGGTGGCTGGGCGGCGACGTCGCGCGATCGTACCCTAATCCTACCGACTTAGTAGAGATTGTTTCATGATCCGGAGCAAGCTCAACGATCTACGCCTCGGCTGATTGGTGGTGCGTCGCGGCACTCAGCGATCGCTCAGAGGCCGGCTGGAGGATCCCGGGACCATTGTCAGCCGACGCGACGGCGCGGATACTCGGATCGGAGGTCGATCGGGGGCATGACTGGTTCCAACGTCGCCTACTCGAACAGCGCCGACCATGGTCCGCGAGTTGTCGGTCGAAGCGACGACCTCGACCGGATCGCCGGCCTGCTGTTTGAGCCCGGAGCGCTGCCAACGACCGTCGTCGTCTCCGGCGAGGCCGGCATCGGCAAGACGACGGTATGGCGGGCGCTCCTAGACGAGGCGAGGGCGCGCGACTACCGAGTCCTGTCCACCGCCGGCGCGGAGGCAGAG
>JANMPL010000544.1:0-7755 GCA_031369845.1 Chloroflexota bacterium | reverse complement strand
CCGATACCCGGACCGGGCGGGTGCTCGCGATCGGGGTCCTCGACAACCTCGTCAAGGGCGCGGCGGGCCAGGCGATCCAGGCATTCAACATCGTCCACGGGCTCGATGAGACGGCGGGGCTCGATCAGCTCCCGCTGGTGCCGTAAGGATCGACCGATGACGCTCGCCACATCCAATGCGCTGCCGGCGCTCCCGACCGCCCTCCCGCCAATCGAGCGGCGAGCCACGATGCCGGCCGGGTTCCGGGCGGGTGGCGCCGCGATCGGGATCAAGGCCTCGGGCCGGCCGGATCTCGCGATGATCGCAACGCTTACCGACGACGCCGGCCAGCCGATCCCGGCGGCCGTTGCCGCGGTCTTCACGCCGAACGCGTTCGCGGCCGCCCCGGTTCGCCTGTCGCAGGCCCATCTCGCGGCGAGCGGCGGTTGGGCCGAGGCGATCGTCTCGACGAGCGGCAGCGCCAACGCCGCGACCGGCGCCGCGGGTGACGCGGACCAGGCCGAGGTCGCGGGGATGGTCGCGGCCGCCCTCGGCGTGGCCGTCGACCGGACGCTCCTTCTCTCGACCGGCGTCATCGGGACGCGCCTGCCACTCGGCATCGTCGGGCCGGGGATCAGCGGGCTTGCGCCGTCACTCGCCGCGACCGACGCGGGGCTCGAGGCCGCGGCCGAGGCGCTCCGCACGACCGACTCGCGGACCAAGGCCGCGACGACAACCCTGACCCTGCCGGACCCTGACGGTCTGGCGGTCCGCTCGACTCGGGTCACCGGAATCGCCAAGGGCGTCGGGATGATCCATCCCCGGATGGCGACGATGCTCGCCGTCCTTCTCACCGATGCGAGCATCGAACCGCCGCTCCTCCGCGAGCTGCTCCGGCCGGCGGCAGCCCGGACGTGGAACCAACTGAGCGTCGACGGCGACACGAGCACGAACGACACGGTGTTCCTGCTGGCGTCCGGGGCCGCGGGCGGCGCGCCGGTGCAGGCCGGAACGGCCCAGGCACGGGACCTCGGCCTCGCGATCGAGGCCGTCGCCCGAGATCTCGCCCGTCAGCAGGCGGCCGATGGCGAGGGCGCGACGACGCTCATCACTTGCCAGGTTTCGGGCGCGCTCGACGACGCCGAGGCGCGGGCGGTCGCGCGGGCGGTCGTCTCGAGCAGCCTCGTCAAGGCCGCGGCGCACGGCCGCGACCCGAACTGGGGCCGCGTGGCCGGCGCGGCGGGCAACGCCCGGCTGGCGGATAGCGCAGTCCTCGAGGCCGCCGGCCTGTCGCGGGACGCAGCGGAGGCGCGCGGCGGGCGCGCGGCCACGATCGACCCCGACCACCTCCGGATCGCCATCGCCAACCATCTCGTCTTCGACGGACCCAACGGCGGCCCGCTCGTCTTCGACCGAGCGGCGGCCCGGGTCGCGATGGAGGCACCGGAAGTCCTGATCCGCCTCGATCTCGGGCTCGGCGATGGCTCCGGCGAGGCCTTTGGCTGTGACCTCACGGAGGCGTATGTCGTGGAGAACTCGGAGTACACGACGTGAGCGACATCCTCGTCGTCAAGCTCGGCGGCACGACCATTGCGGAGCAGGCACAGGTGCTCGCCGAGGTCGCGGCCGTGGCCCGCCGTCGGCCGGTCGTTCTCGTCCACGGCGGCGGCAAGCGGATCACCGAATGGCTCGATCGGCTCGGGGTCAAGAGCCGCTTCGAGGGCGGGCTTCGGGTGACGGATCAGGCGGCCCTCGAGGTCGCCGCCGCGGTGTTGCGCGGGGTCGTCAACAGCGAGCTCGTCGCCGGGCTGCGCGACCTCGGGGTCGACGCGGTCGGCCTGTCGGGCGTCGACGGTGGCCTCCTCATCTCGGAGCGGGTGCCGGGCATGGGCCTCGTCGCCCACGTCGTCGGTCTCCGTCGGGACCTTCTCGACGCGGTCCTCGTCGGTAGCCAGGTCCCGGTCGTCGCGCCACTCGCTCGCGATGAGGACGGGATCGTCTGCAACGTCAACGCCGACGACGCGGCCGCCGGAATCGCGGCCGGCCTCGGAGCCCGCCAGCTCGTTCTCATGACCGATGTCGATGGCGTCCGCGACGCCGAAGGTCGGCGCCTCGACACCCTGACCGTCGCCGAGGCCGAGACGCTCATCGATGCCGGCGTGATTGCCGGCGGCATGGTCCCCAAGATCCGGGCCGCGCTCGCAGCGCTGACCTGGGACGGGGCCGAGGCGGTCATCGCCGACGCCTCGGCCGACGGCGCGCTCGAGCGAGCGCTCGCGGACCCGACGTTCGGGACGCGGCTGACGGCGAGCCGACGCGCGGTGGGTGCAGCATGAACGCAGGACCGGCAGCGAAACGAGAACGACAGCGGACGATCCGCGACCTCATCAGCGCCGAGCCGATCGGCAGCCAGCAGGAGCTCGCGGAGCGCCTGACGGGGCGCGGATTCACCGTGACCCAGGCGACCGTCAGCCGCGACATCGCCGAACTCGGGCTCGTCAAGGTTGCCCGCGACGCGGGCCATCGCTATGTCGCAACCCAGGACGTGGCGGGGGCGCCGCCGCGGATCTCCGACGAGCGCCTCCGTCGCATCCTTGCCGACATCCCGGTCACGATCGGCCGAAGCGGGCTCGTCCTCCTCGTCACTGGCTCGCCAGGCACCGCGAGTGTCATCGCCCAGGCGATCGACGATTCGACGCTCCAGGAACAGGAGGGAACGCTCGCGGGCGACAATACGCTCCTCGTCCTGTTCGCCGACGAATCACGGCTCGAGCGGTGGGTCGAGCGCTTTGAAGAGATCCGATCCAAGCCGGCACTCCGTCCGGAACCCGTGGAGGCCAGTTCATGAAGAAGGTCGTCCTCGCCTATTCGGGCGGGCTCGATACGTCGGTCGCGGTCGCGTGGTTGCGCGAGCAGTTCGGCTGCGAGGTCGTGACGCTGACGATCGATGTCGGTGGCGGCTCGCTCCGCGAAGGAGTCGAGAAGCGGGCAATGTCAGCGGGCGCGTCGCGGGCCTATGTCGTGGACGCGCGCGATCGATTCGTTACCGACTTCGTCTGGCCGCACCTCCAGGCCAACGCGCTCTACCAGGGCGCCTATCCCCTGGCCACCGCCCTGGCCCGGCCGCTCATCGCCCAGCTCCTCGTCGAGGTCGCCCGCCGCGAGGGCGCCGACGCCGTCGCCCACGGCTGCACGGGCAAGGGCAATGACCAGGTCCGCTTCGACGTCGCCGTCCATGCCTTGGACCCGGGGCTCGAGGTCGTAGCCCCGATGCGGGTCGGGATGGGCCTGACGCGGGACCAGGAGATCGACTACGCAGCCGAGCGCGGGATCGAGATCCCGATCACGAAGGCCTCGCCCTACTCGATCGACGTCAACCTCTGGGGGCGGTCGTGCGAGACCGGGGTTCTCGAGGATCCGTGGGTCACACCGCCGGCCGACGCCTACGAGTGGACGGTGGCCGCCCCTGACGCGCCTCCGCCGGTCGAGATCACGATCGAGTTCGAGGGCGGGATTCCCGTTGCCCTTGACGGTGATCGGCTGGCCTCGGTCGACCTCGTCGATCGTATTAGCACGCTAGCAGGGCAGCATGGTGTCGGGCGGATCGACCACGTCGAAGACCGCCTCGTCGGAATCAAGAGCCGCGAGATCTACGAGACGCCCGCGGCGACCGTCCTCCATGCTGCGCATCGGGCGCTCGAGAGCCTGACCCTGTCGAAGGACACGCTGCGGTTCGACCGGCTCGTCGCCAACGAGCTCGCCCAGCTGACGTACGACGGGTTGTGGTTCAGCGCGCTGCACCGTGACCTGCGCGGGTACGTGGCCTCGTCGCAGCGGGTCGTGTCGGGCGAGGTTCGCGTCCGCCTCGACCACGGCTCCGCGGTCGTGACCGGGCGGCGCTCGCCGCTCTCGCTCTACGACAAGAACCTCGCGACGTACGACGAGGGTGATGCCTTCGACCACGCCGCAGCTGTCGGGTTCATCAGCATCTTCGGGTTGCCGCTCCGCGTCGAGGCCGCCCGCCACGGGGCCGTAGGTTCGCGCTACGGCGCTGCCTGGACCTGGACCGATCCACTCCTCGACTCCCTGCCGACGACGGTGAGCGACCCGGAGGCCGTCCCAGCCGGCTGAGCCGCGCCGAGGAGCGCTCGGGGCCCCGGGTCCGGCGGCCGAATGCTCCGAAATCGCACGCCGCTGAAAATCACCTGCTTGGACCCGCATGCTCCGAAAGCGGATTCCGATACCGGATGATCGGCTGGGACGGGAGTGATTTCGCCCGGCGTGCGGTTTCGGAGTACGCCCGCCGAGCTGTGGCCGGCGCAGTTACTCCCAGGCCACGCTGTCGAGGACGGGCTGCCCTTTCGCGAGGAACGCGTCGAAGCCGGCTGCCTTGAATGCGTCGAGCATGAAAATGACCGTGGTCCCGTCCTTCTCGAGCAGAATGAAGCGTGCCTTCTCGCCCGCGTCGAGATTGTAGACGTCATCGGTGATCTGGAAGAAGTGAGGCGCCGCCGTTCCATTGGTCTCGACGTCGACTTGGATTCCGGTCACGCCATCCACGACAGCCGGTCCGGGCTCTGACAGCGTGAAGCCCTCGAACTGGCCAAGGAACGCAACGAAGCCCGCGGGTCCGGGTCCGATCGCGACCTCACTGTCGGCGACGGTGCCGGCCGACACGCCGGACGCCCAGAGGAAGGCTGCGTCACCAAATGAGAGTCCACCGCCGTCCGCGTACCTTCGATCGTTCGTCCAAGGTTCGGTGATCGTGAACGTGAATCCTGGCTTGAAGGGGTCGGCTGAGTAGGTCCCTGGCGGGAGCTCGCAGGAAGGGTCAGATTGACCTCCCGCACAGAGGGTCGCGGTCGCAATCGCTGTCGATGGCGACGCCGTCGGGCTGGGACTCGGAGTGGCGGAGGGAGTCGCCGACTGCGACGGCGCGGACGACGGCACGTTCGTCGGCAAGGATGGGGTCGCCCCAGAAGCACACGCGCCGAGCCCCAGCATCGCGACCGACAGGCTGAAGCCGAGCGCCAGGCGATTGGCCATTTCCATCTCCCCATGCGAGCCCCGGGCGCCGAGTCTAGCGCCGCGTGCCCGATAATCCAGCCATGCCGTCGGACGTCAGGACTGAGCGCCGCCTTCGCGAACTCGCGTTCCTCCACGAGATTGCCCAGCTCGCGACGCAGGCACGCGACTGGGACGAGCTGATGCGGGCCATCGTCGACGGCACGACGACAGCTCTCGAGGTCGAGGTCTGCTCGTTCTACCTCGCTGATCGCGAGCAGCCGCGGCTCACTCTGGCGGCGACCAACGGCCTCGACCGGACGCAGGTCGGCAGGGTCAGTCTCGCCGTCGGTCAGGGGATCACCGGCCGCGTCGCCGAAGGCCGCGAGCCGATGGCCGTCGAGGACGTCACCGTCGACCCCCGGTTCTCGTGGGTCCGTGGCTTCGACATCGAAGGGCTCGCGGCGATGTTGTCGGTGCCGCTCGTCTGGCATGACCGGGTCATCGGCGTCCTCAACGTCCAGACCCGCGAGCATCGGATCTTCAGGGAGGAAGAGATCGAGTTCCTCCGGACGATCGGGGCGTTGCTCGCCGGGATCGTCGAAAAGGGCCGCCTCCAGGCCGAAGTTGAGGCGCGGCTCGCCCAGCTGACCGCTCTCGACGCCGCCCGCGCGGAGCTGCTGTCGGTCGTGACCCACGAGCTGCGGACGCCGCTGTCGGTCGTGCGGGCCTACCTCGATCTGCTCGGCGAGGCGGCGGCCGGTCTGGCGCCGGCTCCCCAACCGTCGACCGCGACCGACTGGCGGAACGCCGCGCTCGACCAGGTGTCGCGCCTCGATCACCTCGTCGACTCGATCCTCGCGTCCGTGCGCGGCGAGGGACTGACCGGCCTGTCGCGCCTGCCGTTCGACGCGATGGCCGCGGTCGACGAGACCGTCGACGCCCTCCGATTCCTCCTGCGGCCGCACCCGGTCCGCTGGGATCGGCAGCCGGAGCCGCTCATTGCGATCGGCGACGAGGCGCGCTTCAAGCAGGTCCTCGAACAGCTCCTCGAGAACGAGTCGAAGTACGCGCCGTCGGCCGACGGGGTAAGCATCGGCGCCTCGCGTGTCGCCGACACGATGCAGGTCTACGTCACCGACGACGGGCCGGGCGTCCCGGTCGAGGACTGGGAGAGCGTCTTCGAGCCGTTCGTCCGGATCGACGGCCGTGGCCGGAGCCGCGGCTCGGGGATCGGGCTGTTCGCGGCGCGGCGGCTCATGGACGCGATGGGCGGCAGAGTCTGGCTCGAGCCGAACGGCTTCGGCGGCAGCCGCTTCGTCATCGAGCTGCCGGCGGGCTGACGCGGACGGCGCGTTCGATCGTCCGAAATCGAACGTCGGCGGAAATCACCTACGCCGGACCACCTCCTCCGATTTCAGACTCCGGATTCGGAGCATCGGCCGGAACGAAAGCGAGTTCGCGCGGCGTACGAAATCGGACGAATTGGGGGCCGGGTCCAGCGCCGCCCAACGCGTCCTCAGCGGCGGGCCGCGACGGCTGCCAGGCCCTGCTCGGTGCCGACGAGGCGACCCTCGGCGGCGAGCCGGCGGAACACGTCGACGGTGGCCTGGATTCCATCCTCGTAGGGCGTAACCGGCAACGGGCCCAGGGCGGCGAGAGAACCGTGCTCGATCTCGGACGGGAAGGGCAGCTCGTTCGACTCGAATGTGATGCTGCCGGCCGCCTCCGGTACGGATCGCTCGATTGCCGCGATCCAAGCAGGCATGTCGACCGAGCTACCGCCCAGGTTGAAGATGTGGGCCCCGTCGAGCCCACTCCGGCTCGCGGCAAGGAGCGTGTCGGCGACATCCTCGGCGTACTGGAACAGGGTCCGGCCACCGAATGCGATCGTGTACGGCACGCCCAGGACCGCGGCCGCGATCGCCGTCGTCGGGCTGCTCGTCAGGCCCTGGTCGCGGCCGGCCCCGTAGACGGTCATCGGTCGGAGGCCGACGCTGGCGATGCCGTCGTCGAGGGCGTAGACGCGGGCCGTCCCCTCATTCGCTCGCTTGTAGACCCCGTAGTGGGTGGTCGGGTGACCCTCGGCGGATTCTTCGAGCCGGTGCGTCTCCGGGTTCGCGTCGGCCGCGGAAAACGCGCCGATCGAGCTCGTGTAGACGAGCGCGGCCATCGGTTCCCGCGAACGCTTGACGGCCTCGAACAGATTGACCGTGCCGACGACGTTCACGAGCGCGCCGAGCGGCGGATCCGCCCGAGAGAACGGGACCTGGAGGGCGGCGAGGTGGATCACGTTCGTGATCCCGTGGTCTTCGAGCGTGCGTTCGACCGCGTCCAGGTCGGTGATGTCGCCCGCTACGAACGTGGCGGCCGCCAGCTCGTCGTCGGACATGATCTGGGCAAGCCGGCGTCGGTCGCGGCCGAGATCGTAGGCGACGACCGGAATGCCCTCGCGAACGAGCGCCCGGACCGTCCACGCGCCGATGCAACCGAGGGCGCCGGTAACGAGGAACCGCTCCGGCGAGGACGCGGCGTTCACGCGAGCCGGCTCAGTTCGTCCAGGCGACAGACGTTCTCGAGCCGACCGATTCCGTCGATCTCGACACCGACGACGTCGCCCGCGGCGAGAAAGCGGGGCGGCTTGCGGAAGACGCCCACGCCCGACGGCGTGCCGGTGGCGATGACGTCGCCCGGCTCCAGGCTGAATGCCTGCGAGCAGTAGCTGATGATCTCGGCGACGCCGAAGTACATCTGCGACGTGTTCGCATCCTG
>JANMPL010000494.1:0-4499 GCA_031369845.1 Chloroflexota bacterium | reverse complement strand
ATCCTGCCCAACGACTTTCCAAGCGGGACCGCCACGGTCCCCGCCGCAATCGGGATCGGGGCGCTGCTCGTGGCCCCGGATCGGCTCCGATGGGTTGTCCTCCCGATTGGCGCGGCGTTCGCCGCGGTGATCGGTCAATCGACGCAGGTTACCGGCTGGCACCGGATGAGCGGTGCGCTCGGCGGAGTACTCCTCGTCATCTGCGTTGCGTCGTCGGCGCTGCTGCTCCTCGCGCGCTACGGCCTGGTGCAGCCGACCCCCCGCGGCAGAGTCCACCCGACGCTCCGTGCCGCGATCCTCCTCATTCCCGCCGGCACGCTGATCATCTCCGCGTCGGCGCTCGCCCTCCTCGTCGCGTTCCCTCTGCTCCAAGTGCCCACGAACGCGGACGCCGCGTTCCTCCACACGGTCTTCGAGCTGCTCGGGTTCGGGTTCACGGTCCTGGCGTTCGTGCTGTTCGCGAGCGTCATCGAGCCGTTCTCACTCGGCCGATCGCGTGTTGACGTCCGCGACGCAGGCCCAAACGGGACGCACAGTCCGGGTTTCCTCGCAGGCTCTCGGGATTCCGGCTCGGCCGGCCCGATTGCGTGACTCTCGGTCCCGTCGCGGCTTCGAATGGACGGCAGCGCGTCGCCGAGGCTCGCGTTGACAAGAAATTCCTGACTGTGAGTCTCGTCAGCCGGTCGACTTGTCGAGGTGCTGCAGCAGGCGATGGGCGGCGAGCTCGATCGCCTTATGGCGCCACTCGGCCGCCCGATAGACGCAGGCGATGAGCGCCGTCCGATGGACCCGACGGAAATCCCCGTACACGAACCCGTAGCGGGCCTTGGTCTCGTCCGACGCGCCATCGGTCAGCCCGAGATGCCACTGCGCGTATTCGTCCCAAGAATGTGACTTCAGGAAGGCGTTTTCGTCGTCCGCGGTCGGCGCAGCCTCTCCCCAGTCGCTGTCGAGCACGTACTGGCGGGCGTCGATGAGCCTCCGCGCATGGGCCACGGCGCGCCTGTTGAGCTTGTAGGTCGCCATGTCCCCAGTATGCGACGCGCGCTACGCTGATTGGCAACCAAGGAGAGGATCAAGTTCGATGACCACCACCACCTCGACGATGACGAACCTGCGCGAGTCGATCGCCCCGTTCCTCGGCTTCTTCAACGGCCCGATCTGGGCTCGGAATGGGGAGCCGGGAGTCGCCAACTTCGCTGTCGGAAACCCGACGGAGATGCCGCTGCGCGGCTACGTCGATGCGCTTCGCGCGCAGATCGAGCCGCAGGACCCCGAGTGGTTCGCCTACAAGTTCAGCGAACCGAAATCCCAGGCGGCCGTCGCCCGCAGCCTGACTGCGCGGACTGGCGTCGATTGGGATCCCGCCGACGTTGCGATGACCAACGGCGGTTTTGCGGCCATCGCCGTTGCCTTCCGGGCGATCCTCGAGCCGGGCGACGAGGTCGTCTTCCAGTCGCCACCCTGGTTCTTCTACCAGTTGCTGATCCGGGCCGCCGGCGGCGTACCGGTCCGCGTCTCCCTGGCCCCGCCGGCCTTCGACCTCGACCTGGAGGCGCTCGCGGCCGCGATCACGCCACGGACCCGAGCGGTGATCCTCAACTCGCCCCACAACCCGAGCGGCCGCGTCTACCCGCTGGCCGACCTCCGGGCACTCGCCGCAACGCTCGACGTGGCGGCAACGCGGATCGGCCGGCCGATCTATCTCGTGTCGGACGAGCCGTACAACCGCATCCTGTTTGACGGCCGCGAGTTCCACAGCCCGGCGGAGATCTACCCCGACACGATCACTACGTATTCATACGGGAAGACGCTGCTGGCGCCGGGCATGCGGATCGGCTATCTCACGGTTCCGCCGACGATGGCGGACCGCGAGGCCTTCCGCGAGCGCGTCTGGCTTGCCCAGCTCGCCGGCGGCTTCCTGTACCCGAACGCCCTGCTCCAGCATGCGATCGAGGACCTGGAGCGGTTGTCGATCGACGTCGGCGCACTGGAACGTCGTCGGGATCGCTTGGTGGGCGCGCTGCGCGGCCTGGACTACGAGACCACGATGCCCGAAGGAACGTTCTACGTGATGGCGCGCAGCCCGATCGATGACGACGTCGCGTTCGGCGAGCTCCTCGCCGAGGAGGACGTCCTGATCCTCCCTGGCACGGTCGTCGAGGTACCGGGCTGGTTCCGGATTTCACTCACCGCGAGCGACGAGATGGTCGAGAGGGGCCTGGCCGGCTTCCAGCGCGCCCGAAAGCGTGCCATCGAGCGGGGTCGCGCAGCAACGTCAGTCCGCTGAGGGTCGCCCGGCGGCGGGACTGTCGACGCGAGTGTCGATTCGCGCCGGGCTGATCGTCGTCCTTCTGAGAGCGGCGAGACGGAGATGGCCGGACTCGTCCCGGATCAGGAGGACAGGCGATGAGTTGGCAGAGCAACAGGCGACGTCGGCGCGGATTGACGGCCGCAGGGGCCGCAACGGCGGTCATGGCGATCACGATCGGCGCAGGAATCGGGCCCGCCGCGGCCGGACGCCCGGCCTTCGGCGACGTATCCGTCTTCGCGAGCGCGCCCTACCCGGGGCACCCGTTCGGCGTCGCCGTCGGTGACGATCGGGTCTACGTCTCGACGAGTGCCGGCGACTTCTTTGCCGGTCACCTGAACTCGGACGACGAGCGGGTGTTCACCTACGACGACACCGGCAAGCTCGTCGGAACGACCGTCATCGACACGGCCGACAACTCCGACATGGGCCTCTTCGGGCTCGCTCTCGACGGCAACACTGGAACCAACCACAAGCTCTACGTGGCCGACATGAACGGCCGGATCCTGCGGCTCGACCTGAGCAACCACCCAGCCGCGCCTGAGGTCTTCTCCCAGGTCCCGGCCGACACGGGCCTGGCCGGCGACTGGATGAAGGCGATGTGGAACGACCTCGTCTTCGACACGGCCGGGAACCTCTACGTGCCCGACGACAAGCCGCGCATCTGGCGGGTCGCTCCGGACGGCACCGCGTCGATCTGGTTCACCGATCCTCGCCTGACGGGTTTCTTCGGCTTCGCCGGCGGGCCGCTGGGCGGTCGCATCGACCCGACGGGTAGGTGGCTCTACTTCTCGATCACGGTCGCGGCCGACGAACCTCTCACGGCTGCCATCTACCGGGTTCGGCTCGTCGACCACCCGACCGCGTCGGACCTCCAGCTCGTCCACCGCTTCCCGTTCGCCCCGAGCCAGGCGCCGCCGCAGGCCACCGGCATCGCGTTCGCGAAGTCGGGCAATCTCTACGTGTCGCTCCTCGGCCCGAACCAGGTCGCGGTCCTCGACCCGGCCGGCAACGAGATCGAGCGGATCTCGGATCCGCGGTTCCACTCGCCTTGGGGTCTCGCATTCCTTGGCAAGTCGCTGTTCGTGACGAACGGCGACCTCGAACCGGCCGACAACCCCGATGCCTGGAAGATCTTCAAGGTCTACGTCGGCGAGACAGGCCTACCGCTCAATCGGCCGAGAACCTCCGGCAACTGAGCAAAAGGTTGGGCGTTCGTCCTCTTCGATTAGTCGTCGAGGACGAACGTCACCATCAGATTGACCTGATATTCGGCGATCTTGCCGTCCTTGACGTCCACGCGCTGCTCCTTGACCCACGCGCTCCGGACATTGCGGAGCGTCTTTGTCGCCCGGGCGACGCCCTGCTGAAGGGCATCGTCGAAGCTCTTCGGCGACGTTGAGCTGATCTCCGAGACTCGTGCGACAGCCATTGGGTCCTCTTCTCCGCTCATGCAGGCCACACCGGTCCCGAAAGCTTAGCGGCGAGGGCGAGACTTGGCCCTAGCGCCGTAACGCCGACGAGACACGCGTGTGGTCTCATGAGCGGGCCAAGGAGCCCCGCATGGACTGGAACATCCCTCTCTGGATCCTGCAGATCGTCATGGCGGTCGCCTTCCTCGGTGCCGGCTACACCCACGCCTTTGGATATGAGCGGGCGAGGACCAACCCCCGGATGGTCTGGATGACCGCAGTCCCGACGAACGCCCTTCGGACGATCGGATTTCTCGAGATCGCCGGCGCGATCGGGCTCATCCTGCCTTCGCTTACCGGCATCGCTCGCTGGCTGACGCCCCTCGCGGCCCTGTTGCTGGCGCTGCTGATGGCCTTCGCGATCGTCTTCCATTTCACGAGGCGCGAGTATCCCAACATCGCGTTCAACGCGATCCTTGGGGTCCTCGTCGCCGTGATTGCCTACGAGCGCTTCGTCGTCTCGCCGTTGTAGGTGTCGCTACCACCGATCGTCGGCGAAGGCGATGCCTGGCCGTGAGGCGCCCGGCTCCGACGGCCATCGCGGCCCAGGCCCCCGGCTCAGGCCCCCGGCTCGGGGCCCCGGCCCGGGCCCCGCGGGTTAACCCCCCACCTGCCCATGCGGCGGGTTGGGCCCGAGTAAGGGGCGCAATGTACGCGATTAAGCGCGATTAGGTCGATTTCAGCCACCCCGGCGCGCCAAACCTGCAGTAACCGGC
>JANMPL010000479.1:0-1821 GCA_031369845.1 Chloroflexota bacterium | reverse complement strand
CTCGACGGGAGGCAAACGAGATCCTGGCGAGGGCCCAGAAGATCGCCGAGGAGACGCGAGAAGCCGATATCGCTGCCACCAAGGCCGATCTCGAGCGGATCCGGGAACGGGCCGCCGCCGAGATCGAGGCGGAGAAGCAGCGTGCGATCACCGAACTCCGGAACGAGGTCGCCGATCTGGCCCTCCGCGCCGCGAGCAAGGTCGTCGGCGAGACCCTGAACACCGAGCGCGAGCGCCGTCTCGTTGCCGAGTTCCTTGACGAGATCAACTCCGCCCCGACCGGCAGCTCGAGGGGCTGATGGCTCGCCGGGACAGTGCTCCTCGCCGTTTCGCGGACGCCGCCTTCGAGATCGCCCTGCGCGACGGCACCGTCGAGACGTGGCGCAAGGAGCTCGACGCCGCAGCTGACACGGCCGGGTCCGACGAGCTCCAGCGCGTGCTTGCCAACCCGGCGATTCCGCTCGATCAGCGGATCGCGGTCGCGGAGAAGGTCTTCGCCTCGCTTAGCCGGCCGGTCCTGAATCTCGTGCTGCTCCTGCTCAAGCGCGGCCGGATCGAGCAACTGCCGCGCGTCGCGGCCGAGTTCCGCCGCCTCGACGACCGGCGCAATAACATCGTCCACGCCACTGTTACGAGCGCCACGCCCCTTGAAGCCGCCGAGGTCGAGGCCATCAGGGCCCGCCTCGAAGGGCTGACGGGGAGTCGCGTCGACCTCGAGACGTCGGTCGACCCGGACCTGCTCGGCGGCGTCGTCGTGCGCGTGGGCGATCGACTCATCGACGGGAGCGTCCGGGGCCGCCTTGAACGGCTGCGGAACCAACTCGCCGCGGGCGCCCTGTAGGAGATCGCTTCATGGCCATTCGCTCAGACGAAATCACCAGCATCATCAAGGCGTCGATCGAATCGTTCGACGCCGCGCTCGAGACCCGCAGCGTCGGGACGGTCGTCGAGGTCGGCGACGGCATCGCCCAGATTTTCGGGCTCGACGGCGCCCTCGCGTCGGAGCTCCTCGAGTTCCCCGGCGACGTCTTCGGTCTCGCCCTGAACCTCGAGGAGGAGACGGTCGGCGCGGTCATCCTCGGCAACGCCGAGGCGATCAAGGAAGGCGACACCGTCAAGACCACCGGTCGCGTCGCCGAGGTGCCCGTCGGCCAGGCCCTTCTCGGTCGAGTCGTGGACCCGCTCGGACGGCCGCTCGATGACAAGGGCCCGATCGCGTCAAAGAAGGCCCGTCCGGTCGAACGGATTGCGCCGGGTGTCATCGTCCGCCAGTCGGTCGATACGCCCGTCCAGACCGGCATCAAGGCGATCGACGCCCTCATCCCGATCGGTCGCGGCCAGCGCGAACTCATCATTGGCGACCGCCAGACCGGCAAGACCGCGATCGCCATCGACACGATCATCAACCAGAAGGGCAAGGGCCTCGTCTGCATCTACGTCGCGATCGGCCAGAAGCTCTCGACCGTCGCCCAGACCGTCGCGGTGCTCGAGGAGCACGGAGCGATGGATCACACGATCGTGGTCGTCGCCGGAGCTGAGGAGCCCGCGCCGCTCCAGTACCTCGCCCCGTATTCCGGCGTTGCGATGGGCGAGGAGGTCATGGAGAACGGCGTCGAGGTCGCCGGGCAGGGCCTCGTCAAGGACGCGCTGTGCGTCTACGACGACCTCAGCAAGCACGCCTGGGCCTACCGCGAGATGGCCCTCCTCCTTCGCCGTCCGCCGGGCCGCGAGGCGTACCCGGGCGACGTGTTCTACCTCCACTCCCGGCTCCTTGAGCGCGCCGCGCGCCTCAACGACGAGAACGGAGGCGGCTCGCTCACG
>JANMPL010000449.1:0-5494 GCA_031369845.1 Chloroflexota bacterium | reverse complement strand
GTTCACGTAGCCGGTGCAGCGGCATAGGTTGCCACTGATCCCCTCCCGGATCTCCGCCTCGTTCGGCTTCTCGTTCTGATCGAGGAGCCAGGCGGCCTGCATGATCATCCCTGGGGTGCAGAAGCCGCACTGGAGGCCGTGCTGATCCCAGAACGCCTGCTGCAGCGGATGAAGCGTGGCGCCGTCGGCCATTCCCTCGATCGTCTTGATCTCGGCGCCGTCCGCCTGGACGGCGAGCATCGTGCAGGACTTGGCGCTCTCGCCGTTGACGTGGATCGTGCACGCGCCGCAATTGCTGGTGTCGCAACCGATGTGGGTCCCGGTCAGCAGGAAGTTGTCACGAAGCAGATGCACGAGAAGGAGGCGCGGCTCGACGTCGGCCTCCCGGGTCTCGCCGTTGACGGTGACCGAGATGTGTTGAGTCGTCATCGTCTCGTGCCCCTCGTCAGCTGTTGGCCAGTGCCCGCTCGACCGCCGTGCGCAGCGATCTCACGGTGAGTTCGGCGACCATGGCCCGTTTGTAGTCCACGGGCCCGCGGGTGTCCGAAGCCGGTTGGCTCATCGTTCCGGCCGCATCGCCGGCGGCGCGGAACGTGTCCTCGGATGGGCGCTGGCCCTGGAGTGCGGCTTCGGCGTCCCTTGCAGCAAACGGCGACGGCGAAACGCCTGTCACGCCGATCCCGGCCCGGGTGATCGTCCCACTGTCGTCGAGCAGGACGACCGCCGCAATCCCGGCCGTGGCGAAGTCACCGGCACGACGCTCGAGCTTCGTGTAGGCGCCGCCCATCCCGCGCGGCCTTCGATTGAATCGAATCTCAGTCAGCACCTCGGTCGGCTCGATCGCGGTCGTGAGCGTGTCGAGGAAGAAGTCTCGCGCGCCGACGACCCGTTCGCCGGCCGGTCCGCGGCACACGATCTCGGCGTTCGTGGCGAGGAGAGCGGCCGGCCAATCGGACGCCGGGTCCGCATGCGCCACCGAGCCACCGATCGTGCCCCAGTTCCGAACCTGGGGATCGCCGATGCCGCCCGAGACGTCGTGCAGGAGCGGATAGCGCTTGATGATCGAGTTCTCGTGGATCTGGCGATGCGTTGCCTTCGCCCCGATCCGTAGGTCGTCATCGGTCTCGACGATGCCGTCCAGGCCGGTCACGTCGCGCAGGTCGACGAGGAGTCCGGGCTGGGCCAAGCGGAGCTTGAGCAGCGGTATCAGGCTGTAGCCGCCGGCGAGGAGCTTCGCTTCTCCCTCGCGCTCGGTGAGGATCTTGAGTGCCTCGTCGAGGTTGGCTGGGCGGACGTAGTCAAACTGCGCCGGGATCATCGCGGGCCATCCTCCTCACCCGCGTCCGCGGGCACTGCCCGTTCGTGACGGGCGGGTCGATGACGATCGGGCCGACGGTCGGGCCGGGACAGCTAGCGGCGGGTCCGGCCGGGGGTCCGCAGGATCAGATACGAGTATGCGCGCGCGGTAGTTTCAACGTCAACGAAAAGAGGCCCCGCCACTCACGCGGCGGGGCCTTCGCGTCGGCCCGTTGCCAGGGCCTGGAAGCCTCAAACGACCGCGGCTACGACCGCCATCGGGGCCCCCGTCTCGACCACGGTCTTGAGGCCCGACACGATGTAGACGATGCCACCGCTGAACTCCTCGGCCATCTTCGTGCCGGCGACGAGGCCCGCGGTCGTAACGGTCAGCTTCGAGCTGCCGTCCTCTGTCGGCTCGATCTGCCAGGTCATCTGGACGGGTCCGGCAGCGTCCACCTCGGGATCCCATCGGGCGTGGAACGACATCGTCACGAGCCGCCCGGGGTCGATCTCGAGGACCTCGCCGTCGGCCGCGATCGATCCGTCGGGATACTCGTAGACGATTCGGCCGCCCTTCGACCAGTCGGAGTTGACGCGGGTGCCGTAGTAGTAGCGCTCTGTCTCGACGCCGTCGGTGATCGCCCGCCAGACCCGGTCAGGCGCGGCCTTGATGTAGACGGCGTAGACGTGATCGGGGCTGGACATCGCTTCGGCCTCCAGGTGGTTCTTGATGGCCGCCATCGCACCGACGACGGGCTCGGCGAACTTGCTGATCCAGCGGTCGTGGACGAGCCGGATCGGAACGGGGTTCAGGAAATGCCGCTTCTCGCGGCCCTCCTTGCGCGTGGTGACAAGACCCGCTTCCGCGAGAACGCCGAGGTGCCGCATGACCCCGAACCGGGTCATCGCCGGCAGGTAGGCGCATAGCTCACCGAGCGTCTGGCCATTGCGCTCGAAGAGCCGATCGAGAAGAAGCCGCCGGCTCGGGTCGGAAAGGGCCCGAAACGCCGGCGCCATCGGATCGGCCGTCACTCAGCGACTATAGGTGACTCAATAGTCACATGTCAAGGGCCCGGCGGACGTGGCGGCTAGCGCGCCACGCGGTAGCGGAGATAGACGACGCTGGAGCTGAACGTGCGGGTCTCGACGAGTTCGAGGTCCACCCGGCGCTCGCGCTGCGGAAAGTACGGAATGCCGCCGCCAACCAGCACCGGGTAGACCATGGTCCGGTACTCGTCGATGAGACCCAGCGCGGCCGCCTCGGCGGCGAGCGTCGCGCCGCCGATCGCGATGTCGCCGTCCTCCGGCTCGGCTCGCAACCGCTCGATCTCCTCCGCGACGCCGCCGGAGGCCAGGCGGGCAGTGCCCTGCACCGCCGACAGCGTGCTGGAGAACACCACCTTCGGGAGCGGCTTCCACAGTGCGGCCCACTCGATTTCTGCGTCGTCGAGCGATGCATCCTGGTCGGCGGTCTCCCAGTACAGCATCGTCTCGTACAGCCGTCGTCCCATCAGGTGGACGCCGACCTCTCGAATCTCGTTGATCCAGAAGCGAAAGACCTCCTCGTCGGGCGCCGTCCAGTCGAAGCCGCCGTCCGGCCCGACGATGTAGCCGTCAAGTGAGGCGCTCATCGAATAGGTCACGCTGCGCATCGGAAGTCCTCCTCGGTAGCGGGATCGACAATACGACCGCCGGACGCCGCAAAACTCATCGAGGCTCGCGGGATCGTTGGGCTAGCCAGTGCGGCCGAGCAGTGGTCTTGGCAGCCGCCTTCCTTCGGGGTCACCCCAGCCTCGAACTTTACCAACCGTCCTCGACGCACACGCGGGAAACTTCCTGGTGGTCCTGTACCTTGAATCCGTGACTTGGCAACCGATGTCGCTCGCCATCGAGACCGAGCGGCTAACCCTCCGGCTCCGCGACGAACGCGACGCAGCCTGGTACCGAGAGCTGATCGCTGAACGTGGGGAGGACATGCCGACGCTCGAAGAGGCGACGACGCGCCTCGCGCGATTCCGGGATCTCACGACCGAGATCGGGATCGGTGCCCTCGCGATCTGTCGTCGCGCGGAAGGCGATGTGATCGGCTACTGCGCCCTCGTCGTCGGGCGTTGCAGCCTGGACGAACCCGAGATCGCCTACGAGCTGCTTCGGCGTTTCCACGGACGCGGCTATGCAACGGAAGCGGCGCAAGCCCTCGTGGATGCCGCGGCCGCGACGGGTCGACACCGGCTCTGGTCGACCGTGCGGCCTTGGAACGCGGCGTCACTCCGGGTGCTCGAGAAGATCGGGTTCCGCAGGGACCACACCACCACGGATGATCACGGCGATGTGGTCTACCTGGTACGCGACCTCTAGGGCGCCTGTCCAGCGGAGCCATGACCGCCAGCCCGATCAAGGAGCGGGCGGCGTCGCGGTCGCCTAGGACCATCAAACGCCGCCCACGACCCAGGACCACCAGTAACCCAGATGCCGGAAAAGGGGCCGTTCGGCACTTTGGACATGTTCGGGCGCCGAGTGACAGTCATACGACCACGGTATGAGCTAGACGAGATCGCCCGCTAACCATCAGGAGACACAGATGCGCCGTCATGTTCCTCGCTTGGCCTTCTTGGTCGGCTTGAGCCTCCTCCTGATCGGCTGCGCGACCGCCGCGGCTCCAACCTGGACGTTCGCACCGGCAGCGGCCTCGCCGGCCGCCGTCCAGCCGGGCGTTGCGGCGGGCGAGCTCGCGGCGACTCCAGCGGAGAAGATCTCCATCGAGGCGTTCGATCTCGGTTTCAAACCGGCGATGCTGACCGTCGCAGCCGCCGGCACCTACGAGGTCGAGTTCAAGAACACTGGCTCTGCCCTTCATGACGTCACCTTCGCCGACGGGACGAAGATCACCGCCGAGGGCGGCAAGACGGCCACTGGCAAGGTCTCAGTCCCGGCCGCGGGACTCGGCTTCATCTGCTCGATCCCCGGCCACGCCGACGCCGGGATGAAGGGCGAGGTCACGGTGGCTGGGGCAGCCCCCGCGGCCAGCGTGGCACCCGCCGATGGCGGGACGGCAACTGCACCGTTGGCCGATCCGAGCGCGCCGAAGTACACGCTCTTCGATGCCACGGCCCCGACCATCCTGCCCGGCACCGTCCACGACATCGACATGCCGATCATCGACAAGGACATCACCGTCGCCGAGGGCTTCGTCGTTCACGCATGGACCTTCGGCGGCCAGGTGCCCGGGCCGACGATCCGGGTCCACCTGGGCGACACCGTGAACGTCCACCTGACAAACCAGGGGTCCATTACCCATTCGATCGACTTCCACGCGAGCCAGACTGCGATGAACGACCAGATGGTCGAGATCGCCCCCGGTGCCACCTTCACCTACACGTTCACCGCCGACTACGCCGGAGTCTGGATGTACCACTGCGGCACCGCCCCGGCGTTGCACCACATCGCCAACGGCATGTACGGAATGGTCATCGTCGAACCGAAAGGTGGGCTGCCCAAGGTTGACGAAGAGATCGTCCTGGTGCAGAGCGAGTGGTACCTGGGAGCCCAGAAGGAGCCCGTCGATTACGCGAAGGCTAACGCGGCGGCCCCGTCGCCGGACTTCGTCGTCTTCAACGGCGTGGCCAACCAGTACAAGGACAATCCGATCCAGGTCACAACGAAGGGCCGCGTCCGGGTCTTCGTTCTCGACGTCGGGCCGAACGTCGATAGCTCGTTCCACGTCGTCGGTACGATCTTCGACACCGTCATCAAAGAAGGCATCGTCCTGGCCAAGGGCAACGCCGGCGGGTGGGGCAGCCAGGCGGTCGATCTGTCGCCGGCGCAGGGCGCGATCATCGAGTTCAGCCCAGCGGAAGACGGGATGTATCCGCTGGTCACCCACGCCTTCAACTTCGTCGGACGTGGCGCCCTCGGCCTGTTCATGGCCGGCGACGGGGACCCGAAGAACTGACCATCCGATTGGACCGTCCTACAGCGCTCCCTCCTCCATCAATCGCTTTAGCTTCACCAGACCGCGGGCCCATGCCCTGCCGTACAGGGCCGCGACGAGCGGGCCGAAGATCCGCATTGCGCCGCGAAGCACGATCTCCGAGGTGATTTCCACGCGCGTCCCATGATCTTCCGGCGCAAAGGTCAGCGTCACCAAGATCGGGGCGTTCGGTGAAGTGCCCTGCATCGCCGCGCGATGCGGCGA
>JANMPL010000429.1:0-5527 GCA_031369845.1 Chloroflexota bacterium | reverse complement strand
CAAGGCCGACAAGACGCCGGAAGTCGCGATCACCCTGAGCGGAACTGTCGCGACCGCCACCGACGCCAAAGGTCGGCCGACGTTCTCGCTGAGCTCTGGCGGGAAGACCTACGAGCTCGACGCCGGACCGCCGTGGTTCTGGGGTACCAACAACCCGCTCGCCAAGTTCGCGGGCAAGTCCGTGACGATCACCGGCGAGACGCGTGCCGGTTCGACCGAGGTCGACGTCCAGACCGTCGACGGCACGGCGATCCGGGCGCCCGGCAAACCGCCGTGGGCTGGAGGCTGGAAGGTCGTGGGCGAGAAGCACCCTGGCTGGTCCCAGGCCAAGGCGAACAAGTTCAAGGCAAAGTTCGGTGGCTGCTGGCCGCCTGGCCATTGCAAGCAGCCCGAGACGACCTCGCCGACTTCCGCCCCTCCCGGCGACTGACCTACTCCGGATCGGGCGCCGCCCGCGTCGATCGAGATCTCCCGCCCGCCTGAGTCCCCCCGCTCATACAATGCCGTCGTGGCGGAGAAGGCTGCACCGATGGCTGTGGATTCGGCGATTCACATATCGCGGGATCGGTTCCACCTCGCCTGGGACCCGGCGATTCCCCCGATCGAGAGCGTCCAGAGCGGCTCGGAGGTGGAATTCGACCTCCTCGATGCAAGCGGTGGGCAGCTGACGTCGACTTCCACAGTGGCCGACATCGCGACCCTCGACTTCAGCCGGGTCGACCAGGTCAACGGTCCGATTGCCGTCGAGGGCGCCGAGCCCGGTGACGTTCTCCAGGTTGACCTCCTCGAGTTCGAACCTGCGGACTGGGGCTGGACGGCGAGCATTCCGGGGTTCGGGCTACTCGCGGACGATTTCACGGAGCCCGCTTATCGAGTGACATCGGTTCCCGGAGTCGGCCAGCGAGCGGAGTTCCTGCCCGGTATCCGGCTGCCGGTCGTGCCGTTCTGTGGTGAGCTCGGCGTCGCCCCGGAGACGGGGCCGCGCTCGACGATCCCGCCGGACCTTCACGGCGGCAACATGGACACCCGCCATCTGACGGCTGGCGCGACGCTGTTCCTGCCGGTGTTCCACGCCGGCGCTCGCTTCTCGATCGGCGATGGGCACGCCGCGCAGGGCGACGGCGAGGTCTGCGGGACCGCGATCGAGACGCCGATGCGGGCGCTCGTCCGGCTGACCGTCCGCAAGGACCTGCCGATCCGGGCGCCCGAGTTCCTGACCGCGGGCGGGCGGGCCGCCGAGGTTCCCGTCGGCCGCCGCTACGCGACCGACGGGATCGGGCCTGACCTCCTGAGCGCCGCCCGCGATGCGGTCCGACGCATGATCGACTGGCTAGGGCGCGAGCACGGGATCGCCCCGATCGACGCCTACATGCTATGCAGCGTCGGTATCGATCTGCGGATCAGCGAGATCGTCGACATGCCGAACTTCGTCGTGACGGCCCACTGCCCGCTGGCGATCTTCGACTAGGCCGGGCTCAGCTCTCGGTCATGACGTCGCCGACACGGTTGATAGCCTCGGGCGACCGGCTCCGCAGCACTAAGTAGGCGACTACGCCCAGGATCATCCAGATCAGGACGAGCAGCGGGACAACGTCGTACGGCGTCTTGAGCGGATCCAGCTTGATGTCGAAGACCGGGATCGTCAGGCCGCCGAGGACGCCAAGGAAGGCCGGGATCAGCAGGAGGATCCCCGCGATCGGGATGATCAGATGCTTGATCCACGAGAACTCGGACCGTCGCTCGCGGTAGTAGAAACCGATGACGGCGAAGTTGACCGCGACGTACATCGCGGCGAAGAGCAGTCCAAGCGCATAGCCGATCCAGACATACGTCGTCAGCGGCCCGCCCAGTTCCTGTCCCTGGCTCTGGAACAGGAGGCCGAGGCCCACCGCGAGCCCGATCCCAAGAACTCCCTGGAAGTGGACCGCGTTCATCGGCGTTCGGTAGGTCTCATGAATGGCCGCGAACCAGCGCGGCAGGAGGCTCACCCGGCCGAGGGAAAAGATCACTCGGGTCGAGGCGTTCGCACCGGCGCTGGCGTTGGCAAGTGAGCTGTTGAGGATCGCGAAGATGACGAGGATCCCGCCGATGCCCGGCAGGACATCGTTGGCCATCGCGCTCCAGGGGTCGCCGTTGTTGAAGCCATAGAACTCCGCGAGCATCTTTTCCGGGCCGAAGTACACGGTCGCGGCATACATGTTGACGATGTAGAAGAGGCCGATCAGGACAGCCGACAGGAGGACTGCCCGGCGGATCGTCCGCTTCGGGTCGCGGGTTTCCTCGGCTAGCGGTGCCGCGGCCTCGAAGCCTACGAACGCCAGCAGGCAGAACACCATCCCCTGGAGGGCGGGTTTGAGGCCGTCCGCGCCCGGCGTGAACACGGACACCGTGTTCCTCGAGCCGGCGTTGACGATCAGCAGCAGGGACACGAGAAGGAAGATGCCGATCTCGATCAGGCCCAGTGCGACACCGACGCGGGTCGAGATCGAGATCCCCCGGTAGACGAGCCACCAGACGGCGACCCCGCACAGGACAGTGAGCGGAAGCCAGAGATAGTCGTTTTCGAAGCCTGTCACCAGCGTGATCAACGATGCGCCGAACAGGCCGAAGGACGCGAACAACGCCGCCGGCACGACCGGCTCGGCCAGCAGGAACGCCCAGGCCATCAGCCACCCCGCGAACGAGCCGAGCCCGCGGGCCACGTATGTGTACATGCCGCCTGCCGATGGCAGGTGTCGGGCGAGCTCGCCGATGGAGTACGCCGTGAACAGCACTGCGATGAGCGCCAGGACAACCGCGAGGGGCGTGTTGCCACCGGCGAACAGGGTGGCGGCGCCGAGCGAGAGGGCGGTCGCGACCGCGGGCGCCATGTGGGTGATGGATTGGAAGAGGACCTCGGTGAGCCCGATTGCGTTCCGTTCGAGGCTCTGGGGGGACGGGGACGGGGACGGGGACGACGTCATACGAACCTCCCTCTCACCCCTCACCGCTGGGCTGCGGTCGGATGCATCGTAGGCACACCCGTCAACAGACGGGAAGAGGCTTCGGGCGCCGTGGGATCATCGTCGGGCGATGAGCCACGACGCCCCTTCCACGATGCGAGCCGTTGCCGTCATTCCGGGCCAACCGGATTCGGTTCATCTCCGCGAGGTCCCGCAGCCTCGCATCGAGGACATTCCCGACGGCCGCGGCGTGCTCGTCAAGATCCTCCGGGTCGGCAGTTGTGGGACCGACAGGGAGATCATCGAGGGACTCTTCGGGAGTGCTCCCAAGGGTGACGACTACCTCATCATCGGCCACGAGAATCTCGGTCGCGTCGTCGAGGTGGGCCCGAACGTCCCGAGCTCCCTGCGGCCCGGTGCCCTCGTCGTCGCAACGGTTCGGCGGCCCGGCAACTCGATTTACGACCAGATCGGGATGCAGGACATGACGACGGACGACGCCCGCGAGCGCGGCATCAACCTCATCCACGGCTTTCTCGCCGAGTACTACGTCGACGACGCTGCGTTCCTCGTTCAGCTGCCCGATTCGCTGGAGCGCGTCGGTGTACTGCTCGAGCCGCTGAGCATTGCCGAGAAGGGGATCCGCCAGGCCTTCGAGATCCAGCGCCGGCTCCGGGTCTGGCACCCGGAACGGGCCGTGGTCCTCGGGGCTGGCCCGATCGGGTTGCTGATGACCCTCGCCCTACGGCTGCGCGGCATCGAGGTCGCGGTGTACTCGCGGCGTACGCCGCCGTATCGCAACAGCAAGCTCCTCGAGGCGATCGGAGCGCGGTACGTCAACGCGGCCGGCTCGACAATGGCCCAGCTCGCCGACACCGCCGGTCCGTTCGACATCATCTTCGACGCGACCGGCTCCTCGCAGCTAGCGTTCGGCGCGGCCGAGATCCTTGGCAAGAACGGCGTCCTCGTCCTGGCGAGCGTCACGGGCGGCGATGTCACGGCCGAGCTGCCGACCGACCACATCAACCAGGGCTTCGTCCTCGGCAACAAGGTGATGGTCGGTACGGTGAATTCCCACCGCGATGACTTCGTCGAGGGCGTCGAGGATCTGCTCCGATCCGAGGCGTTCTATCCGGCCTGGCTCGCGCAGCTGATCACGACGCGCGTGAAGGGCCTGGAGCGGTACGACGAGATGCTCCAACACCTGCGCGACGACAAGGACTCGATCAAGGTCGTGGTCGAAGTGGTGGGGGCTTGACCACCGCTTCGATCCTCGAGCGGCCATTTGTGCGGTTCGGGCGCGAGATCACCGGCGACCCGGCGGCCGCATTCCGTCGCGAATGGCTCGTCACGAACGGGCTGGGCGGCTACGCATCCGGGTCGCTCATGGGACCGGCGACGCGGCGGTATCACGGGCTGCTCGTGGCTGCACTGGCGCCGCCCGTCGAGCGGACGGTTGTGGTCCAAGGGTCGCTGGAGTGGCTCGTCGACGCGACGGGGGGCGAGCGAATCGCGCTGAGCACCCACGAGTTCGGCGACGGGACGATCGATCCTGCGGGTTATCGCAACGTCCAATCGTTCGAACTTGACGGGGCGCTGCCGGTGTGGCGTTTCGGGATCGGCGACGTCGTGATCGAGCGGCGACTGTGGATGCCCGCCGACCGCAACGCGACGTGGATCGCATTCCGACTCGTCCAGGGCGAGCGGCCGGTCGAGATCGAGTTCACGCCGCTCGTCACGTGGCGCGACTTCCACTCGCTTGCGACGCCCTCGCAAGCGCCCGACGTCGAGGTGGCCGGTCCAGAACTCGTTGTCCGGTTTGGCGGCGACCTGCCGACTCTTCGGGTGGTCGCTAGGCATGGGAGCGCTACGCGCGCCGACACTCGCTTCCGCGACTTCCTCCACCGCGAAGAGACGGCCCGCGGCCTCGACGACCGCTCCGACGCCTTCGCCGTCGGGTCGATCCGCATTGCTCTTCGCGCCGGGGAGACGGCCGCCGTCCTCTTGTCGATCGAACCGGATCCGGCGCGCGATCTCGCCGGCGGCCCCGATGCCTCACTCGCTCGCGCCCGCGATCGCCAAATCGACCTCCTCGAGCGGGCGGGCGCCGTCGACGCCGAGCCGGCCGTTCAGCAGCTGGTCCTCGCTGCGGATCAGTTCCTCGTCGAGCGCCGGCCCGCGGCGCGAACCGTCATTGCCGGCTATCACTGGTTCAACGATTGGGGCCGGGACACGATGATCGCGTTGCCGGGCCTCACGCTCGCGACCGGGCGGTTGGACGAGGGTGCGGCGATTCTGCGGTCGTTCGCGCCGCACGTCCGCGACGGCCTCCTCCCCAACAACTTCCCCGACAGCGGCGACGCCGAGCCCGCCTACAACACCGTCGATGCCTCGCTCTGGTACGTGGTCGCCGTCGGGCGCCATCTCGAGGCGACTGGCGACACGGCACTGCTGGCGGAGCTCCTCCCGGTCGTCAGGGAGATCGTCGATCGGCATATCGAGGGGACGCGGTTCGGAATCGAGATGGATCCGGCCGATGGCCTGCTCCGAGCCGGCGAGCCGGGCCTCCAGCTCACGTGGATGGA
>JANMPL010000426.1:0-8863 GCA_031369845.1 Chloroflexota bacterium | reverse complement strand
TAGGTGCGCGTTGGCACCATGAGTACGCGGAACACCGGGTTGTTGAGCAGTCGCAACAGCCGACGGTGCCGCACGCGAGGCACATCCGCAGCTTCACCCAGGCCGAGCCGTCGCGCTCGCATTCGGGACATACCAGCGGTTCTCCCGGCGGGGTTCTGACCTCAGTCACGTGCGCACATCTCCGGCGCGCGAGGGAACGCTGGAACGCAAGCCGGCGCAGCCCATCCCCCACCCGTGCCGCGATGCTCATCGTGCCTTGTGCAAGCATGGCTGCGGTACCCATGCACAGGTGACGCAGGTGACGGTCGAACGTTGCTCAGGGCCGATGGGCACGTTTGGGGCGCCTCTTAACCCGACCAGCAGATTCACGTGGGGCGAGCACGTGCGACGAGGCAAGCGCTTCCAGGGCCTCGAAATGCTCGTTTGGCACGCCCGGCGTGCACGAATCGACCGAAACCGACCAGATCGAGGCGATTTCGGGCCGATCCGGCGCTGGCCGGTGTCAACCGCGTCGGATGTGCTCGCGGGCCGAGAATCCGCGGCCCGGGAAAAGGCACGAAGGCTCAGCCGCTGAATGACGCTCGCGGGATGCCGCTCGTGCCGACCGATGCACGGAAGAGGCTGCCAGCGAGGGGCTGCGCGGCACGCTGCTCATCGGACAGCGTCGACCACGCGGTCGTGATAAAAAGCTCGTCGAGCGACGGGCCCCCGAAGACGCAGCTCGAGACCTCGGCGACCGGAAGCGGCAGGATTGCGTCGAGCGTTCCATCGGCGAGATAGCGACGCACGGACCAGCCGGGCCACAGAGCGACCCAGACGGCGCCATCCACGTCGACGCACAGGCCGTCCCCTCGACCCTCGCCCTCGATTTCCACGAACGGCCGGCGGCGCGAGATGGCGCCCGATTCGAGGTCGTAGTCGAAGGCATCGATCCGCTTCGTGGGCGTGTCCACGTAGTACATGGTCCCGCCGTCAGGGCTCCAGCCGAGACCGTTCGAGATGGTGACGGAGTCGATCAGCCGGCTGACGCTCAGGTCGGGCTCCAGACGGTAGAGAGACCCGGCGTCGGGCTTGAAGTCGTATGCCATCGTCCCGGCCAGGAACCGCCCAGCCGGGTCGCATGCGCCGTCGTTGAATCGAAGACCCCGGGCGCGGTTGTCGATCTCGACGATCAGCTCCGTGCGCCCCTCGGTGTCGATCGCATAGAAGCCGTCCTCGAGGGCCGCGACGTAGCCGCCCGACTGGCGCGGCACGGCGATCCCGATGTGCATCGGCATAGGGAGCGTCGCGGTCTCGCCGGTTTCCGGGTGCGTCGAGTGGAAGGCCGCGCCTTCGATGTCGACCCAGATCAGGCGCCCTGAGCGGGCGTCCCAGACCGGGCCCTCGCCGAGGCGTGCTCGGGCGTCGACGAACAGCTCTGCCTCGGGAAGCGTCCTGACCACCACTGAGCTCCTCTGCGATAGGGCCCGCAACTCGAGAATATCAGGGCTGGTCCCTTGACAATCGTTCGCCGGGACAATATCGTCGTGATATCACATCGATATATAGCTAGGGAGAGCCTGTCATGACGGAGCGGAACGCGATCGCCATCCCCGGCTTGGTGATGGTCGTGGTAATTGTCGCGATGTTGGGGCTGGCGGCCCTTCTGCTGATCACCGGCCTCGGGGTCGGCGACGATCCGGTGACGCTTGGCCGGCTCTTCGCGGGCACCGTTATCGCCGTTGCCGCCGGGCTCGCCGCGAGCGGGTTCGTCGTCATCCAGCCGAACCAATCGGCTGTCGTAACGTTCCTGGGCACATACCTCGGGACCGTCCACACCAGTGGGTTCGCCTGGACCTGGCCACTCACCCTGCGTCGAATCGTCTCGCTGCGCGTCCAGAACTTCGACAGCCAGATCCTCAAGGTCAACGATGCGGTCGGCAATCCCGTCGAGGTCGCGGCGGTCATCGTCTGGCGCGTCGTTGACACGGCGAAGGCCGTCTTCGACGTCGAGAACTACGAAGAGTTCGTCAAGATCCAGACCGAAACGGCCGTGCGGCACATGGCCAGCCTCTATCCCTACGACAGCTACGAGGAAGGCGTCCCTTCGCTGCGCGCGAACGCCGACGCCGTGACCGACTCGCTCCATCAGGAGCTCCAGGAGCATCTCCAGACCGCCGGCGTCGAGGTGCTTCGCACGCAGCTGCGGCGGCTCGCGTACGCGCCCGAGATCGCCGGCGATATGCTCCGTCGCCAGCAGGCCGAGGCAGTCGTGGCGGCCCGATCGAGGATCGTCGAGGGCGCCGTCGGGATGGTCGACATGGCACTCGAGATGTTGAGCAGGAAGAACATCGTCCAGCTCGACGAGGAGAAGAAGGCCGCGATGGTCTCGAACCTGCTCGTGGTCCTCTGCGGCGAGTCACGCGCTCAGCCGATCGTCAACACCGGGACCCTGTACCAGTAGCCCAGTGGCAAAGCGAAAGAGCTTCCTGCTGCGCATCAGCCCGGAGCTCTACGAGTCCCTCGAGCGCTGGGCCGCCGATGAGCTGCGCAGCGTGAATGCCCAGATCGAGTACCTGCTCGCCGACGCCGTCAGGCGGGCAGGTCGGGAACGGCGGGCTGGGTCCACGGGAGAGCCAGCCGCGACTGAGCCGTCGTGATAGACGCTCAGGCGATTTCGTAGAGGCGGCCAGATTCAACCTCGAACACCAGGCCGTGGACCGGCACGCGCCGGATCCAGGGGTGCGTTCGAAGCCGCTCGACCTGGGCGCGGACGCAATCGTCGAGATCGACGAATGAGCCGAATTCGACCTCGAGCCGGTTGCCGGTCTGGTGCTCCAGGCGATTCCGCAGCTCCGCCTCGTCCGCACCGAGCAGCCCGCAGCCGGTGTGCCCGATAACCAGCACCTCGTTCGTTCCGAGGAGCTGCTGGCTGACGATGAGCGAGCGGATCGCATCGTCTGTCGCCAGTCCGCCGGCGTTGCGAATGATGTGCGCGTCTCCGGTCCGGAGCCCGAGGGCCTCTTCGACGTCGAGCCGCGCGTCCATGCAGGCGAGGACCGCAAGTCCGGAGAGCGGCGCGGCAGTCAGCGCCGATCTGTCGAACGCCTCCACGTAGCGAAGGTTCTCGGCCAGGATCCGTTCGTATTCCGCGGATCCCTCCTCGTCATCTGCCACGGTCGATTGTCAGGCCGAGGCCCCAGGTTTTCCTCCGCCCTGACCGTATCGGTCGAGGATTTCGCCGATCGTCATCTGGCCATATCGCTCGTCGAGGTCGTCGCGGGCGATCCGCCACATCGTGCGAAGCGGCCTCGGGCCCGCCCTCTCGAGCTCGCCGAGACGTAGCGCCCCGAACCGTTCGATCCCGGGAATCGCCTGCAGGTCGCGAGCCAACCGTTGGGCGGCGGCGTTGATCGTCGTGTCCCGGCTGACCGGTGACTGGGCCGGTGATGCAGCCTGGGCGGGAGGGGCCGTCGGGGGACTTGCCGGACTCGTCGGCGTGAAGGTCGCCGACGCCGGCCGCGCCGTCACAGGCGGCTCTCCTGCTAGGGCGCCGCCCGCTGCCTCGCTGGCACGCCGGATCGCAGCGTCGGCACGGGACATCGCCCCGGCGGCATCCGGTGGCTGGCCCCACGCGGCGGCCTGTTGCGCGCTCGACTCTGGCGCAGTCGCTCCCCCCGCCTGGGCCGAAGCCGCTGCCGGCGCCGGTGCCGTCGGCTTCGGTGAGCGGCCACGTGTGCTGCGTCCGCCGCCGCCTCGGGATCCACCACCGCCGCCGCCGCCGCCGTCGGTCGGGCCGCCTTCGGTTCCCCCTCCTCCGCCTTGGTCGCCGCCGCCGAGCCGGCCACCCATCGCGGACCCGATCAGCGAGGGAATGTCGATTCCGGTCACGCCCTTCACGACCGCGCTCGCCTCGGCGACTGTCCGGGTCCCGTTCCTCACGAGCTCCGAGGCACCGTCGGTCGAGAGAACGGTCAGGTCCTTGATGTTGGCCATCGGCTCCGCTGCCGCCCGAACGATCTCCGGCAGCATCGAGAGGACGGTCTGGATGATGGCCGCCTCGTTGAAGTGGCGATATGCCTCGGCGCGAAGCTCGAGCGCCTTCGCCTCCGCCTCGCCCTTCGTGAAGACGATGCCGGCCTCCGCGTTGCCCTCGAGCTTGGTCTTCTCGGCCTCCGACTGGGCGTTGACGAGGATGACCCGCGCGTTCGCCTCGCCCTTCGTGATCGTGATCGCCGCTTCCGCCTGACCGGCGAGCTTGACCCGTTCGGCCTCGGCCTGGGCCTGGGCAATACGGGCACCCTTCTCGCCCTCGGCCCGACGGATCTGCGCCTCCGCGTCGGCTTCCGCGGGTCGGATGGTCGAGGCGATCAGCTCCTTCTGCTTGCGGTCGGCTTCCAACTGGGCCAGCTCGGTCTGCTTCCGGGTGACCTCCTGCTGGGCCTCGGCCTGGGCGAGTGGACCGGCCTGCGCCGCGCGGGCCTCGGCCGCCGCGATCTGCATCTCGGTCTCGGCCCGCCGGATGGAGACGTCGCGCTCGGCGTTGATCTTGATCTGGTTCGCCTCCGCCTCGCGGACGGCCGCCTCCTGGTCGGCCCCGGCCTTCGCCATCCGGGCGTCGCGCTCGCGGCGGGCCGTCTCCTGCTGGCCGATGAGATCCATGTAGCCCGACTCGTCGCGGATCGCCTGAATCGTGAACGAGTCGATCTGGAGGCCCGACGTCGCCAGGTCGCCCTTCGCCGCGTCCTGGACGGCCTGCTGGAACTTCTGGCGGTCGAGGTTGAGCTCCTCGATCGTCAGCGTCCCGACGATCGATCGAAGGGATCCCTCGAGAACGTTCTTGACGATCGAATCGACCTGTTCCTCCTGGGCATCGAGGAATCGTTCGGCGGCGTTGCGAATCGACTCGTCGTCCGCCCCGATCTTGAACGTCGCCACGCCCTGCACGGCGACCTTGATGCCTTGCCGCGATACGGCGTCGGCGAGGTTCACATTGATCTGCCGCGCGGTGAGCTTCAGCTTGCCGATCTTGTGGAAGAGCGGGAGGACGACGATGCCCTGGCCCCGGACGACCTTGAGGCCGGCCTCACCGCCGCCCAGTGGCGTCGCCCGACCCGATCGGATGAGCGCCTCGTTCGCGCCAGCGACCTTGTAGCGGCTGCTGAGGTATGCGATCAGCAGGACGATGATGACGATCGCGAGGAAGATGACGAATGTCCCCTCGCCGACGAACTTGATCAGATCACCCACGATCGGTCTCTCCCTCGGTCGACGGTCCGGCGGGGGCGCCGGACGCGGTTGCCTCCTGAATCGGCGCGACGATAAGGCCGATGCCGGCGATGCCGGTCACACGAACGGTGGTCCCCGCCGGGATATCCACCGAGGCGGTCGCTCCGAACTCGTGCGTCTGGCCCTCCGCCTTGACGATGACGCTGCCGTTCCTGCCGGCCGGGATCCCGACGCCGACGAAGGCATCACGCCCGATCAGGTCGCGCGTCGAGAACGGCTTGGCTCCTTCTGATCGGCGCATTGCCGAGAAGAGGACATAGACGACCCCGAAGCCGGCCGCCCCGAACACGGTCCCGACGACCGCAGCCTGGCCGCCGTGGACGTCGAGGACCTGGGTGGCGAACAGGCCGCCGACGCCGAACATCGAGACGAAGGCCAGCGCGAGCGGCATGAGCGAGACGCCACCGATGTCGAAGTCGATGCTGAGCGCATCGAGGATGCCGCCCAGGATGTCGTCGACAAGCACGGTGATCAGCAGGAGTCCCCCACCGACGAGCGTGCAGATGACGAACACCAGGTCTTCGACCGGGATCTCGAACATCGACCTTCCCCTTCACGGGCGGCCGGCCTGCCCCGCCTCAGCGCGCGTTCTGCCACCCGGCCAAGAATACGACGCGCGGCGGTAAGCGCGACGCCACCGGCGCAACGCTGAGTGAGGGGTTCTGTTCTGGGCTAGTTCGTCTGGCCGAAGAGCAGCGACAGCCACGACTCCAGGGGAGTCGGTCGCTCCGCGGGTGCTCCGACGCGGAGGGCGGCGGAGCCGGGCGCATCCGGGCCTGGGGCGGAGACGGACGGATCGAGCGTGAACGGGATCTCGTTCCGCGATCCGACGCCGTAGCCGCGGGCCTGCTGGGCGACGTACTCGGGGCGCTCGATGATCTTGAGCTCGCGTTGGAGGGCCGCAACTTCCGCTGCGAGCGCGGCGTTGTCTCGGGCGATCTGGTCGGCGCGGTTCGACGCGGCCGCTGCTTCGCTGGCCTGGCGAGCGAAAACGGCGACGATCCAGGCCGCCACCAGCACGGCAATGACCCAGCCGACACGCCGGCGGGTGATCCCGGCGACCGACAGGCTCGACAGATCGACGACGTCGGGCTCGCCGACGGTTGCCGGCTGGACGGCGCTGGTTGACGCCTCGTCGGCGTCGGGCGCGGCTTCGTCCTGACGGTCGGGCGGCTGGGGCGCTGACCGGGGCGTGATCACGTTCCAGTAACCGTAGCTGCCCGCAGCTGACATGTCAACGCGACGACCGCCACCCGAGCTCGCTAAGCAGCGCGCTTCGTGACAGACAAGGTGGCACAAACGGCGCCGACGCTGGTGCTAGACTGCCGCCAATTGGATCATCTGTTCGGTTTCGGAGTCGCCGATGCGCACCTATGCTCCCGCCTCCACCGAGTCGGTCCTGGCCGACCTCCTCGACGAGCCGTCTCTCGCCAGAGGGGTCGCCCACCACGCCGTCATTCCTGCCCGCCAGGCTGAGTTCGGACAATTTCCGCCGTGGCTCGATCCGCGGATCAAGGCCGGCCTCGCGGCGCGCGGGATCGACCAGCTCTACACGCACCAGGCAGATGCCGTCGAGGCGGTTCACGCCGGCGAGGACATCGTCGTCGTCACGCCGACCGCATCGGGCAAGACGCTCTGCTATGCCCTGCCCGTCCTCCAGGCGATCGCCGACGACCCGGCCGCCCGCGCCCTCTTCTTGTTCCCTACCAAGGCACTCGGGCAGGACCAGGTCGCGGAGTTCGCGGAGCTGTCGCGAGCCGCGGGCATGTCGATCTCGGCGGCGACCTACGACGGCGACACGCCCGCAGCCATCCGCTCCGCGGTACGCAAGGCCGGTCAGGTCGTGGTGAGCAACCCGGACATGCTGAACTCGGCGATCCTGCCGCACCATACCAAGTGGTTCCAGCTGTTCGAGCAGCTGCGCGTCATCGTCATCGACGAGCTGCACACCTATCGCGGCGTCTTCGGCAGCCACGTCGCGAACGTCATCAGGCGGCTGCTGCGGCTCTGCCGGCACTACGGCAGCAATCCGGTGATCGTCTGCTGCTCCGCGACGATCGGGAACCCAACGGAACTGGCCGCCCTGCTCACGGGGCGGCCGGCACGGCTCATCGACCGCAACGGAGCGCCAGCCGGCGAGCGCCACGTGCTCCTCGTCGACCCGCCGATCCTCGACGCGGCGACGGGCGCGCGGGGGTCGCCGCTGACGCTGGCGAACCGCTGGGCACTGCCGTTCCTGCGAGCCGGGCGCCAGACCGTGGTGTTCGGCCGCTCGCGGGTCGCCATCGAGATCCTGCTGACGGGCTTGCGCGAGGCACTGCGCGAGAGCCACGGACCGCGAACCAGGGTGCGCGGTTATCGCGCCGGCTATCTGCCGACGGAGCGGCGGGCGATCGAGCGTGGCCTGCGTGACGGCGAGATCCTCGGCGTCGTCGCCACGAACGCGCTCGAGCTTGGCGTCGACATCGGCCGGCTCGACGCCGCGATCCTGGCCGGCTATCCGGGCTCGATCGCGGCAACGTGGCAGCAGATCGGGCGCGCCGGGCGGCGAAGCGGCGTGAGCGTCGCCGTCCTTGTTGCGTCGCAGGCCCCGGTCGACCAGTTCGTCATTCATCACCCGGAGTTCCTGCTCGGCGGGCAACCGGAGGAGGCGCGGCTCGACCCGGACAACCTCCACGTCTTGCTGGCTCACATCCGGGCCGCCACGTTCGAGATGCCCTTCGAGCCGGGCGAATGGTTCGGGCCGGGTCCGGCGGACGATTTGCTGGCGTTCCTATCGGAGGAGGGCCACGTCCGACAGGCAGGCGATGGGCGCTGGTACTGGAGCTCGGAGAACTTCCCAGCCTCTGAGATCTCTCTGCGTTCTGCCGCTCCGGAGAACGTCGTGATCATCGACACGACGCCCGATCGGCCGCGGGTCCTTGGCGAGGTCGACCTGTTCGCCGCGCAGGTCCTCGTCCACGACCACGCGATCTACATCCACGAGTCGGTCCAGTACCACGTCGACAAGCTCGAGTGGGGCGAGCGCAAGGCGTACGTCCACAAGGTTGACGTCGATCACTACACCTACGCCAATCGAGCGGTCACGCTGAAGCCGCTCGAGGTTTTCGAGGAGGCCCCGGCCGCCGGCGGGCGGCGAGTCCACGGCGAGGTGATGGTCGCCAGCCTCGTCACCCTCTACAAGAAGCTCAAGTTCCTGACTGACGAGAACGTCGGCTGGGGTCCCGTCGACCTGCCCGAGCTCGAGCTCCAGACCACGGCCTACTGGCTGACCGCGGAGGGGCTTGCGGG
Organism: Chloroflexota bacterium; assembly: GCA_031369845.1. Taxonomy (GTDB): domain Bacteria; phylum Chloroflexota; class Limnocylindria; order Limnocylindrales; family CSP1-4; genus CF-46. The sequence continues at coordinate 304 of JANMPL010000426.1, read as the reverse complement.
CACTTGGCGGCGCGACGACCTCGACGTGGCCTTGCCGGCGGCTGGCCGGGCCATCCAGACCGTCGCCAGCGTGTTGCTGATGGTCGATCCTCGAGACCTGGGGCTCGTCAGCCAGATCCGCTCGCCCCATCACGAGGCGCCGACGATCTACCTGTACGAGGCCGTCCCCGGCGGTGTCGGCCTGTCCGAGCGACTGTGGGCGCGGCACGACGAGCTGATCGCCGGCGCCGCGGATCTCATCGCGGCTTGCGCCTGCGACGCCGGCTGCCCCGCGTGCACAGGCCCGCGGCTGGAACCACACGTC
>JANMPL010000418.1:0-3605 GCA_031369845.1 Chloroflexota bacterium | reverse complement strand
CGATGCCGACGGGTCCTTCTCCGAGGGCTTGAGCACGAACGTGTTGCCGCAGGCGATCGCGTTCCCGAACATCCACATCGGGACCATCGCCGGGAAGTTGAACGGCGTGATCCCGGCCACGACGCCGAGCGGCTGGCGGATCTGGTAGACGTCGACACCGCTCGACACCTGCTCGCTGAAACCGCCCTTGAGCAGGTGCGGGATCCCCGTCGCGAACTCGAGGTTCTCGAGGCCGCGGGCGACCTCGCCGAGGGCGTCGGATGGGACCTTGCCGTGTTCGGCCGTCAGGTGCGCCGCGATGTCCGCACGGTGCTGGTCGACCAGGTTGCGGATGCGGAACATCACTTCCGTCCGCCTCGAGAGCGATGTCGCCCGCCACGCGGGGAATGCGTCAGCGGCTGCGCGGACGGCCGCGTCGACCTCCTCGTTCGACGCGAAGTCGACCTCGCGGGCACGCCGTCCCGTCGCCGGGTCATAGACCGGGCCACTCCGGCCGGAGGCGCCGGCGACGGATCGGCCGCCAATCCAATGGTGGACGCGCTCTGCTGCGGGTGCCGCGTCCGAACGAGTCGCCCCCGGTTCTGCCACCTGCGTCATCGCTGACCTCGTATCTCGTCCTGCTCGGAATCTGCGGGCCGCTCCGCGGCGTGGGAAGACCGACAGATTACCCCGTCGCCGCCACCTGCGACGCCGGCCGTTCCCTGAGCACGAGCACGACGATCCCTACGATGCACCCGACCAGGATGGCGAGATCGATGAGCTGCTCCATCCGAAACGGCCCGGCCACAACGGGGTCGCGCCATGTCGAGGCGACGATCGCCCGGATGAGCGCCCAGAGCCCGACTCCGACAAGAAACGCCCGACCGTCAGGTCGGCGCAACCCGGGGACCGCCAGTACGCCCATCACCAGGACGAGGACGCCCAGCGTCGCGAGGCCCTCCAGAGCCTGGGCCGGGATCGACGGGACCTCGGGCGCGAGGGAGCCCCACGGCCCCGCTCCAGGGTAGGCCGTCGCCCAGGGGGCGTCGGATGGAATTCCCTGGCCGCGGCCGCCGAGGACCGTCGCGAGCTTTCCCACGCCGATCGCGACGAGGACCGGCAGCGCCGCGATGTGGAACCAGCGTCCGACCGTCCCGTCGAGCAGGACCGCGACGATCCCGCCAGTCAGGGCACCGCCGACAACGGCCAGCCCGAGCTCGAGGCTGCCGACTCCAGGATCGATGATCGCCGTCGGCTGAGCGCCGAAGAAGGCCGGATTGAGCAGGACGTAACCGAGCCGGCCGCCGAGGACTGCTCCCGGGACCGTCCCAAGGACCACGAAGAGGAGATCGTCGGCCCGGAGCTCCATCGTTCGCGCGCCGATGCCGGCGAGGATCAGGGCGACGAAGATCCCGACCGCGATGCCGAGCGTCTCCCAGCGAACCACGCCGTCGCCGAGGTGGAGGAAGGGATCGAAGTCGAACGCGATGACGGCGGTCGGCACGGTGATCGTCAGTGTAGCGATCCGGCCGAGCTGGCAACCTCCCCGCTGAGCCTCCACCCGCCCACCGAGGTCGGAGGCCGAGCTCCGTGAGGCCATCCGCCCGAGGTCTGTCAACTGGCCGACATCTCGCGTGTCGTGCTCGCGCTACGAGCGCTTCGAACGTGCGTCGATCATTCACTTCGACGAGCCGCTCTGATGTGGGGTCGGGCGACTCGGGGCATGCCTGGGGGCGTGCCCGGGGGGAAAGCCTGGGGGTGATCGAAGCCCTTGGGGGGACTTCGATCAACGCCGACGCGGACGTCCGGCCCAAGGGGGGGAGGGCCGGTCGTCCGGTCGGTTGAGGGGTGAGATGGACAAATCCATTTCTGCCACCGCGCCGAAGCTGACAGTCCACCTCCTGGGTCGATTCGAGGTGGATGCCTGCGGCGGCCGTGTGCGACTCGCCGGCCGGCATGCGCAGGCCCTCTTCGCGCTGCTCGCCCTTCGGCCTCGACCACGTCTGCGCGACGCGATCGCGGCAGACCTCTGGCCCGACTTCGACGGACCATCGGCGTCCTCGCTTCGCCAGGCGCTCTGGTTGGTCCGGACCGGGCTCGCCTCAGCCGGCGTTGACCCGGAGCGGCTGCTGGAGGTCGGCCAGGACACGCTGGGGCTGCGTCGCGACCTGCGGCTCGAGCTGGACGTGACCACCTTCGAGACACTCGTCGCGGATGGTCCGGAAACCGCCGGCCGCGCGCTCACCCTGTATCGCGGCGATCTTGCCGAAGGCCTCGGTCACGAGTGCTTCGCGGCCGATCGGGAACGCGTCTCGGATCTCTACGAAGACGCCCTCGCGTCCGTCGCCGAGGCCCGCCTCGCCGCCGATGACGTCAAGGGCGCGCGCCATGCCGCGACGCTCCTCCTCGCCCGGGACCCGCTCCGGGAGGAGGCGCACAGCGTCCTCATCGCAGCCTATGGGATGGTCGGTTCGCGATCGCAGGTCGTTCGCCAGTACCGTCGCCTCTGCGACATCCTGCGGACTGAGCTCGCAGTGGCGCCGCTGCCCGAGACCGATGCGACGTATCTCGCGGCCATCGCCCGGACCGTCGAGCGCTCGGCCGATCGGGCCAGACGCGTCGCCGGCCGGTCGTACGATCGGAGGGTCATCGCTCGGGTCCTGGCGCCGACCGCGTAGGGCTCCCCGGCGCGGCGGGCCCGGAGCGACACATCTGACGACATGAAGAAGCCCCCGGCGGTGCCGGGGGCTTCTCGTATGTTCGGAGCTGACTCCCTACGGCGAGACGCTCTGGACGATGACGTCGCCGCTGCCGACGAGGACGTTCGTGTCGGTCCGAACCTGGACGGTGCCCAGGAGGACGCGACCGGCGGCCGGAGCCGCGTTGGCGGTCACGGAGCCGGGAACGGTCCACGATGAGCCCGCTGGCCGCAGGGCATTGGCGTCGGTCACGGAGACAGACCCGAATACCGGATTCACGAACACGTCGACGTAGTTGTACGTCGTCGTTCCGGCCGGAACCGCGAAGCCATCCACGAGGACAACCCATGTGCCAGCTGCCGGGTTGGCGATGGTCACCGACTCCTCAGAGTCGCCGTCGGCGCTCTGGCCGGCGAGGACACACGAGCCGCTCGTGCAGTTGAACACGAACAGGTCGAGGTCCGCGGCCGGATCGGACGTACCGCCGATCGTCGCCCGGAGGGATGTCGAGCCCGCCGATACGACGACGGGGTACTGCTGCTGGGCGAGGTTAGCGATCGTGAAGACGCCGCGATGGGCGCTGCCCAGCGTGGACCCAACGGCACGCCCGGTGAACGGGCCGAAGACGTTGGTCAGCGTGTAGGAGCGAGCGACCGGAACGCCGATCGTCGCGCTCGCGATGATGTCCGGGTTCGGACTGACGGTCGCCCCGAGGATGGTGGCCGTCAGCGTGAACGGCGTGAACGCGACGTCGGACGTCCGCCGTGCTTCGACGGTGACCTCCCAGACGCCGGCCTGCGGATTGGTCTGCGTTCGGCTGAGCGGGTTGCCCGTCGAGCAGCCGCCGGACGGCGGCGAGTAGCAGTTTAGGCTTGAGTTGTCGTCGATGTTCACGCCGTACGGGTGGAAGCGCAGGAAGCGCACCTG
>JANMPL010000286.1:0-4447 GCA_031369845.1 Chloroflexota bacterium | reverse complement strand
CAGGTGGACCCGCCCGGTCGAGTAGAGGTAGACCGATCGGGTGATCCCGCCGTGCCACCACTGGTCCTGGTCCTCGATGTATGTCGCGTCCGACCACTTCACGACGCGGAGTGTCAGCGTGTTCCGGCCCGGTTTGACGACGTCGGTCAGGTCGAACTCTGCGGCGAGGTGGGAGTCCTTGCTCAGCCCGACGTCCTCGCCGTTGAGGCGGACAAGCAGGACGCTCTCGGCGGCGCCGACGTGGAGCACGACCCGACGCCCAGCCCAGCTCTCGGGCAGCTCGAATTCGCGTTCGTACAGGCCCGTCGGGTTGTGCTCGGGGACGTCCGGGGGGAGGCCCGGAAACGGCATTTGGACGTTGGTGTACTGCGGCCGATCGTCGAAGCCCTGCATCGTCCAGCAACTCGGGACCGCGCTCTCGCTCCACTCCGCCCCTGGATCCGCGTCCGGCGCACCAAGGAGTTGGAACCGCCACGTCCCGTCGAGCTCGACACGATCGGAGTGGGGGACAGAGTGCATCGGCAGCCGATGGAGGGCCGTGAGCTCCGGAGCGAGCCACGGGCGGGGGAGTCCGGCGACCGCCGTCACCGTGCCTGGCCGGCAGCGGCCAGCTCGTCCTGCCAGGCGTGGGCCGGCCGATAGCCGAGCAGGTCGCGCGCCCGGTCGATCGAGAGCAGGGTCTCGCGACCGCGAACCTCGCGTCGGAGGGGTACGTCGGGGAAGACTTCCGCCATGAGGTCCGCGCTGTCGCGGGTCATGACCGTGTCGGCCGCGGCGACGATGCAAACCTCGGCACCCGTCGTGTCCGCCTCCAGCGCGCCGCGCACCGCGGCCGCCACGTCCCGCGCGTCGACGTAGCCCCACAGGTTCCATTTCCGCAGCCGCGCGTCGGCCTGGAAGCTTGGGAAGCGGGCGTAATCCTTCGGTTCCATGATGTTCGAGATCCGGAACCCGACGAACGGAACGCCGTTCCGGCGGGCGAACTCGGTGGCCATCGTCTCGCCGACGAGCTTGGAGAGCGAGTACGACGACTCCGGGCGGGGCGTGATGGACTCATCGATCGGGGCGAAGTCGGGCGGCCGGTCGAACGGCAGCCCGAGGACCGTCTCGCTGGACGCCCAGACGACACGCTTGACCGGCGCCCCGACGGCGGCCTGGAAGACGTTGTACGTCGAGAGGGCGTTGATCCGGAACGTCTCGCCTTCCGGTCGCAGGCCTGGCGCCGGGATCGCCGCGAAGTGGACGACCGCGTCCACGCCAACGAGGACGTCCTGGGTCTGGCCGAGGTCGGTCAGGTCGGTCAGGATGCACTGCTGGTTCTCGATGCCGTCGAGAACCAGGTCGGCGTTCAGGACATCGTAGCCGTGCGCCCGGAGGTCCTTGACCACCCACCGGCCGCCCTTGCCGCTGCCGCCCGTGACGACGATCCGCATCGCGATCGAGACCCCTCAGCCCTTGGTCGAACCGAGCGTCAGCCCGCTGATGAACTGCCGCTGGAGGGCGAGGTAGACGAGGATCGTCGGGATGGCGGCCAGCAGCGCGCCGGCCGCCAGCACGTTGATGTCGGTGAAGAACTGGCCCTGGAGATTGTTGAGGGCGGACGTGATTGGCCGTTTGTCGCCGCTCTTCATCAGTATCAGGGCCCAGAAGAAGTCGTTGTAGATGAACGTGAACTCCAGTGTCGCAAGCGCGGCAAGGGCCGGCCGGCAGAGCGGCAGAATGACGCTCCAGTAGATCCGCCAGACCGGCGCGCCGTCGGCCAGGGCGGCCTCGGTCAGCTCGTGCGACAGCGTCTTCATGTAGTTGCTCAGGACGAAGACGCAGAAGCCGACCTGGAAGACAACGTTGATGAGGATCGTTCCCTGGTACTGGTCGTAGAGCAGCTTGCCATTTTCGGTGAACGGCTCGGGCAGCGGCAGCAGCTGGTAGAGCTGGTAGAGCGGCACGATGATGACCTGCGGCGGCAGCAGGTTGCCGGCGGTGAAGATCATCAGGCAGACGAGGTTGAACCGCCAACTGAAGCGCGATACGGCGAAGGCGACCATCGACGAGACCAGCAGGGTGAGGATGACCGCCGGCACGGCGATGATCAGCGAGTTCAGGTAGAACGTCGGGAACTGGCCCCGCGTGAAGGCCTCGACGAAGTTGTCGAAGTTCAGTGTCGTGGCCACCGAGATGTAGCCGTTGACCAGGGTGTCGCCGTACGGCCGGAGTGCCGTGTAGGCCGCCCATAGAAGCGGGAACAGCCAGGTCACGGCCATGATCGTCAGGAATGCGTAGAGCGCGATGCGACGCGGCTGGATCCGCCGGCGGTTGGGCCGGATGGCCGGTGCCGTGGCGGCCGTCATCGTCGTTGCTCCCGCATCGTTCGGGCCAGGAACGCGATGATCGGCACGAGCGAAATCAGGAGCAGGACGACCGCGATCGCCGAGGCGAAGCCGACGCGGTTCGACTCGCTGATGCCGTTGTTCGTAATGAGCGTCGACAGCAGCTCGAGCCCGTTCTTGCCGCGGTTGATGATGTAAACGATGTCGAATGCACGCAGTGCCTCGATCACCGTGATGACGACGATCACGATGTTGATCGGCGCCATCACCGGGAACACCACGCGGAAGAAGGTCTGGCGCTCATTGGCCCCATCGACCTTGGCCGCCTCGCGCAACGCCGGGTCGACGCTCTTCAGGCCCGCCAGGTAGATGACCATGATGTAGCCGACGTGGCGCCAGCTCGTCGCTACGAGGGCGGCCCACAGGTTCAGGTTGGGGTTACCCAGCCAGTCGATCAGGTTGTCGTTGCGGTTCCGGCCAAGAACGTTGTTGATGAACCCCTGCTCCGGCGCGTACTGGAGGCTCCAGATGATCCCGATGACGGCCAGCGACAGGACGACCGGCAAATAGAAGATCGTCTGGTAGATCCGCGACCCCCGGAGCTCGCGATCGAGCAGGACCGCCATGAACATGCCGAAAGGCGTGGCGATGAACATCAGGAACCCCAGCCAGATGATGTTGTGCTGGAGGGCGGGCCAGAAGAACGGGTAGGACGTCAGGAGCGACTCGTAGTTCTTGAGGCCGATGATGTCGCTCTCGGTGATCGCCCCGAAGCCGTCCCATTTGGTGAACGACAGCAGCACCGAAACGAACGTCGGGCCCCAGATCAGGGCGAGGTCGAACAACAGCGGGATGCCGACCATCGCGGCAAGGGTCCACTTGTCGCGACGTGTCAGAAGGCTGTAGCGCCCGCGCCGGCGAGGCTCGGAGACGGCAACCCCCGCCCTCCCGACCGCTGGATCGGGAAGGGCGGGGGCGAGGCTCTCTGGTGCTCGATCCGCCACGGCCTGGAGGAGCCAGAAGCCCGACGGGCCGGAGCCTAGAGAGTGTCCCAGAAGTCCTGGATCTTCTTCTGCAGCGCGGCGACGTCCTGGTCGCGGTTCTGCAGGAAGTCGAGCAGGAAGGCCTGCATGCCGTTTGGCCCAGCGAAGTTGGGGTTGGTGTCGCGATCGAGGAACTGGGTGATGCGCTGGGCGCCACCGATAACCTCGGCAGCCTTTTTCTGGAGCGCCGTGTAGCCGCTGGTGTCAGCGTCCTTCGACGCCGCGATGTTGCTCTTGTCGGCTGTCACCCAGGCGACCTGGGTCGCGGGCTGGGCGAGGTGCTCGAGGAACGCCTTTGCGGCGTCGAGGTTCTTCGGGGCCTTGCTGAGGGCGAAGCCATCGATCGGGGCGTCGAGCGCCTTCTCAGCGTCGAACTCCGTCCCGAAGTCCGGATACGGGAAGAAGTCGAGGTCGTCGAGGTCGGCCTGGCCGGCCTCCTGGAACTGCTGCGAGGTGAACATCCCGTGGAAGTACATCGCGGCTTTCTTCTGGACGAGCGCCGCCGACGCGTCCTGCCAGATCCGGCCAGCGGCGCCCTCCTGGTGGAACGGCAGAATCTCCTTGAACGTGTCGAAGACGGTCTTGACCTTCGGGTCCGTCCACTTCTCGTCGCCGGCCATCAGCCCGACGTGGAAGTCGTAGCCGTTGAGCCGGAGGTTGAGGATGTCGAACGTGCCCATCGCCGGCCAGCCGTCCTTGTCGCCGAAGGCGAACGGGATCAAGTTGTCCGATTGGATCTTCGTGGCGAGCGTCTTGAGCTCGTCGAAGGTCTTGGGGATCTCGTAGCCCTTCTCGGTGAACAGGCTCTTCCGGTAGAAGACCGCCCACGGATACAGGTAGATCGGGATGAAGTACTGCTTGCCGTCGTCGCCGGTCGACCCGACCTTGAAAGCATCGCTGTAGTTGCCGCTGACCTTGGCCCAGACGTCGCTGATGTCCGTCGCCAGGCCCTGGGCTGCGAAGAACCGCATCCGGTAGCCGGAGAACCAGGAGAACACGTCATCGGGCGTGCCCTGGAGGTACGAGCTGATCTGGTCCTGGAACGTGCCGTGATCGACGGTGTTGACATTGACCGTG
>JANMPL010000280.1:0-2456 GCA_031369845.1 Chloroflexota bacterium | reverse complement strand
GCCGGCATCGTCAGCCACGCCCATTCGCGACGATCGAGCCGTCGAAGAATCAGGTAGTTCACAGGGCCGATGAGGCCGATGTAGCCGAGCAGCAGGATCAGGAGCCCGCCGGTCGGCGGAAGGGCGAGAGCCGGGAGCTCCGACACCGCCCCGACGATCTGGCTGTCATCGCCCGTGCCGACCATGGTGGATGCGCGCGGCGGGATGAGGGCTCGCCACAATGGAGTTGTGGCCCTCGACTCGGAGATCCAGCCGACCGTCGGATCGATCCCGAGGATCGTGACCGAGCCACTGCCGTAGCCCGCCTCGGCCGCCACCGCCCGGTCGCCGGACGAGGCAAGGACGCGGCCCCGGGTCAGCTCACCCGCCATAGCCGGAACGTCCGTCGGGTCTTCGGGCAGCTGGCCCAGGAGCGCGGTCAGCGATTCGGGCGCGACATCGACCGTCGTCGAGGGACGATACGGCAGAATCTCGTCAGGGAACCCCGACAGGACGCCAGGCCCGGCCGTTCCACCGACGATGATCAGCCGGCCTCCGAGTGCCAGCCAGCCGCGCAGGGCGGCGACCTGTCGCTGGGACAGCGTGTTGCTATCGACGTCCTGCCAGACGAGGCGATCGAGCGCCGACCAGGCCTCGATCCGCTCGGGCAGGTCGCCGGGATCGAGCGGGATGATGACAGGCGCCAGGTTGACCTGTCCGCCGCCGTTGTTCTGGGCGGCCGGCAGTTGGATCCCGGCGACGATCCCCTGGGCCTGCGCGGCGACCACGCCGACGGTCAGCTGCGTCGCCTCGTGAACCGTGAAGGCGACCTTCTGGCGGGCGACGACCTGCTCGGCGTTGCCGACGAGCAGGACTTCGAGCTGTTGGCCGAAGCTGGGCGGCTGAGCGTAAAGGAGGTAGGTCTTGTCCGAGGGGCTCGGCAGATCGACGGGGACCGAGAACCGAGTGCCGCCCTGCGCGCCGCCCTGCAGCCGGAGCTCGCCGACAATCGGGACGCCTTCGTTGGTGAGTCGGACCTCGATCGCAAGCCACGAGCCGATCCGGGCATGGCCCTCGAGGAGCACTCGCGCTTCGAGTTGCGGACCATCTGCGGCGGCAGCCGTGGCGGCTGCGGGCCCGGCCATCGCCCCGACGAGGACGCCGAACAGCGCCACGCGAGCGACGAGCGTTCGGGCTGACCGGGACACAGCGACTCCAGTGGCAGATGGCAATGCGGTCCCAGCATCGACGCCCGACTCCCCCGATAAGTTGCGTCGGTCGAATGCGCGGGACGCGGGAGACGCTGTCGACGGCGGTGCCGCCGCCGCTATCGTACGATGCCCATGCGGCAGCACAGCCTGGGTGTGCCAGTCGTTCGTTCGTCCCCGACGAGTCGTTCGTCAGCCCTGGTCCGCTCCGTGCCCGCCGGCATTCGCGCTCGCCTGAGGGAGGCCGTGCCCGAGATCCGCCCGTTCCGTGCCCTGCGCTACGACCCCGAGTCGGTAGGCGATCTTGCCGCCGTCGTAGCCCCGCCGTATGACGTCATCGGCGCTGGGGAGGCGGCGCGCCTTCTCGCCCGCCACCCGAAAAACGTCGTTCGCCTCGACATGCCCGGCGTCGAAGCTGGCGACGAGCCGGATGACCGCTACCGACGCGCGGCGCGGACCCTGGCTGCCTGGCGCTCCGACGGAACCTTCCACAAGGACCCGCGTTCAGCGGTCTATGTCTACGAGCAGACCTACCGGGTGCCCGGCACGGACAAGGAGCGGACACAGCGCGGCTTCTTTGGCCGGCTACGGCTCGAGTCGTTCGGACCGAGTTCCGGCGTGCTCCCCCACGAGCGCACGCTTGAGGGCCCGCGCGAGGACCGTTATCGCCTGTTGCGGGCGACGGGCGTCAACACCTCGCCGGTCGTCGGCCTGTACGAGGATGCGTCCGGGACGAGCGCTGCGATCCTGGCGACGATCGCCGCGGGTCCGGCTGTCATCGACATCCACGATGCGGACGACGTGAGGCACCGGCTCTGGATCGCCGAGGCCGAGGGCGACGCGGGTGAGCACGTCAGAGATCTCCTCGCCTCGGCCGGCGCGGGACCAGTCACGATCGCCGACGGGCACCATCGCTACGAGACGGCCCTCCGCTATCGCGACGAACGGCGCATGTCGCGGTCCTGCGAGGAGGACCCTGCGTTCGATTACCTGCTCATGCTCTTCCTCGAGACGACCTCCGAGCCGCTCACGGTGCTGCCGACGCACCGCCTCGTCCGAGGCCTCGGCTCCGATGGGCGGGAGAGCCTCCGCGACCCGCTGCTGGAGCTGTTCGAATCACGGCCCGCGGGCATCGCCGAGCTGGAGCGCACGTTCGGGAACGGCCTGGCGTCCGGCGGGGCAGGCCGCTTCGGGCTCTTGACGCGAGACGGCGGATCGATTCTCACCGCGCGTCGCCACGCCTTCGCCGCCGATGCCGCCGGGGTTGCC
>JANMPL010000259.1:0-10020 GCA_031369845.1 Chloroflexota bacterium | reverse complement strand
CCGGGTCACGGGGCCATCGAGGTAGTCGAACGCGTCCTCGGCGACGATTGCCGCGACCTCCGCCCCGTAGCCGCCGAATCGGTTGTCCTCGTAGACCACGAGGCACTTGCCGGTCTTCCGGACTGAATCGAGGACGGTCTCCTTGTCGAGTGGCCGGAGCGTCCGGAGGTCGACGACCTCGACGCTGATCCCCTCCTCCGACACCCGATCGGCCGCCTCGAGCGCGTAGTGGGCCATGAGCCCGTAGGCGATGACCGTGACCTGGGTGCCGGGATGGGTCACGGCCGCCTTGCCGAGCGGCACGATGTACTCGCCGTCCGGAACGTCGCCGCGGACGCTTCGGTACATCTTCTTGTGCTCGAAATAGAGGACGGGGTCCTCGTCGCGGATCGACGAGCGCAGGAGGCCCTTGGCGTCGTAGGGCGTCGACGGGATCACGACCTTCAGCCCTGGAATGTGGGTGAAGAACGCCTCGACCGACTGGCTGTGATACAGCGCACCGTGGACACCGCCGCCGTACGGCGCCCGGACCGTCATCGGCAGGCCGTAGCCGTTGTTCGAGCGGTAGCGCATCCGGGCCGCTTCGGAGATGAGCTGGTTGAACGCCGGGAAGATGAAGTCGGCGAACTGGATCTCGGCGACCGGTCGGAGCCCGTTGATCGACGCCCCGATGGACGTGCCGATGATCTGCGACTCGGTCAGGGGCGTGTCGATGACCCGCTCGTCGCCGAATTCGGCCCACAGCCCGTCGGTGGCGAGGAATACGCCGCCCTTCTTGCCGACATCCTCGCCGAGCAAGATGACGGATTCGTCGCGGGCCATCTCCTCTCGCAACCCTTCGCGGATCGCTTCGATGAACGTCTTGGTCGGCACCTACTCGGCGCTCCGCTCGATGCCTTCGCCGCCGGGGCCCGCGGGCTCGGGCTCGTCAGGCGGCGGCGCGCCCATGCCCCACGGCGGCGGCGTCTCACCCGGCCATTCCTCGGCGAAGACCCACTTCATCGCCGTCGAAGGGTCGGGGTCCGGCTGCGACTCGGAGTAGTCCGTCGCATCGTCGACGGCCGCGGTCACCTCGGCGGTGATCCGCGCCTCCGCCTCGGGCGTCAGGATCCCGGCGTCGGCCAGCTGGGCCCGGAAGAGCGGCAGCGGGTCGAGCGCCTTTTCCGAGGCCAGCTCCTCCTCCGATCGGTACTTGGTCTGCTGGTCGTCGGATGAGTGAGCGGTCAGTCGCATGACCCTGGCCTCGATCAGGGTTGGGCCATCTCCGGCCCGGGCGCGCGCGACGGCCGCCTTGGACGCCGCATAGCAGGCAAGGACATCGGCGCCGTCGACCAGGACGCCCGGAATGCCGTAGCCCGCGGCGCGCTCCCAGACGCTGGTCCCGGCAACCTGGCGGGCCATCGGCACGCTGATGGCGTAGCCATTGTTCTCGACGACGAAGATGAACGGCAACTTGTGGATCGCGGCGAAGTTGAGTCCTTCGTGGACGTCGCCCTGGTTGCTGCTCCCCTCGCCCATCGTGGTCATCGCGACCTGGCCGGTCTTGCGGATCTTCGCCGCGAGGGCGATCCCGACCGCGTGCAGGAGCTGGGTCGCGACCGGCGACGAGACCGAGACGATGTTGTGCTCGTGGCTACCGTAATGACCGGGCATCTGCCGGCCCCCGGATGACGGATCGGTGGCCGTCGCGTACTGGGCTGTGAGAATGTCGCGAGCGCCCATGCCGAACGTCAGGCAGGTCGCGATCGAGCGGTAGAAGGGCGCGATCCAGTCCTTCTTCTTCTCGAGGGCCCAGGCGATACCGACCTGGGCGCCCTCGTGGCCCTGGCCGGAGATGACGAATGGAATCCGACCCGAGCGGTTGAGGATCCACATCCGCTCGTCGACCGCGCGAGCGAGCGCGACGAGGCGGTACATCTCGAGCAGCTGGTCGTCGGACAGCCCGACGGCATCGCCGAGGTGGCTCGCCTTGCCCGCGCGGGATGTCACCGCCATCAGGTCCTCCGCTGTCGGCTTAGAAGTTGATCGATCGGCCGTCGACTGCCATCGCCGTCTCTCCGAGGATCTCCGAATACGTCGGGTGGGCGTGGGTCGCGCCGCCGATCTCCCAGGGCGTCGCCTCCAGCTCGAACGCGACCGACGCCTCCGCGATCAGGTCAGTCGCATGCGGTCCGATGATGTGGACTCCGAGCGTCTCGTCGGTCTCCTTGTGGCCGATGACCTTCGCGAAGCCCTCGTATTCGCCACCGATAATCGCCTTGGCGATCGCCTGGAACGGGATCTTGCCAACCTTGATCGGCAGGCCCTGCTCCTCGCACTGCTGCTGGGTCAGGCCGATCGAGGCGATCTCGGGGCGGCAGTACGTTGCGCGCGGCTGTTTGACGTAGTCGATCGGGTGGACGTCCTTCTCGCCGGCAATCACGTGGGCCGCAACGATCCCCTCGTGCGTGGCCGTGTGGGCGAGCATCAGCCCTCCGACGACGTCCCCGACTGCGTAGACATGGGGCTCCTTGGTCCGCATCCGCCCGTCGACCTTGATGAAGCCCCGATCCAGCTCGACCTTCGTCGTCTCGAGCCCGATCTCCTCCACGTTCGTTGCCCGGCCCGCGGCGACGAGCATCATCTCGGCGCGGAGCTCCTGGGGCTCCTTGCCCTCGGGACCGACCATGACGCAGACGCCCTTCTTCTCGACGTCGACCTTCGCTGCGTCGAACCGGGCATTCGTGATGACCGTCATGCCCCGGCGGGTGAAGCTGCGCTCGAGCGCCTGGCTCACCTCGCGATCCTCGAGCGGGACGATCGCGGGCAGGTACTCCAGAACCGTGACTTTGACGCCGAGATCGTGGTACATCGAGGCGAACTCGACGCCGACCGCACCGCCACCGACGACGACGATGTCCTTCGGCAGCTTGTCTGATCGGAGGACGTCGTCGGAAGTGACGATCCGCTCGCCGTCGGGGACGAGGCCGGGCAGCGACTTGACGCGCGAGCCGGTGGCGACGATGACGTCCGTCGCCTGGAGAACGCGCTCACCGCCCTTGCCCGGCGTGCCGTCGTCGCCGGCCTGGGCAACGCGGACCTTGTTCGGGCCCTCGAGCCGGCCTCGGCCCTGGACCCAGGCGACCTTGTTCTTGTCGACGAGGGTCTTGAGCCCGGTCCACATCCGCTTCACGACCTGGTCGCGCCGGGCGGCCATCTGGACGTAGTCGATTTCGGGTTCGGCAGCGAGCTTCAGGCCCATGTCCTTGGCATGCCGGACCTTCTCGGCGAAGCCCGCTGATTCGAGTAGCGCCTTGGTCGGGATGCAGCCACGGTGAAGGCAAGTCCCGCCGATCTTGTCCTCGTCGACGAGCGCGACTCGGAGCCCGAGCTGGGCCGCGCGGAAGGCTGCCGAGTACCCGCCGTTGCCCGCGCCGAGAACGACGAGATCGAAGTCATTGGAGGAGCCGACGGCCATTGGTCAGGAGCCTCGGGCGGGCCGCAGCCCGAGCACGCCAAGCGGCCGGGTCGGCAGGTGGGTCATCGGTTGCGATGGTACGCGTGGCGTCGCAAACCGCGCAACCGAGGGAGTGGCCGCGAGGCAGCCTTTCCTGCCAGATGTCTGCCACAACGACCTTAGGCAAGCTCCGACCCCGTTTCGCGCCCGTCGATAGCCGAATTCGGCTACGTCCCGTCCAGATTTGGCCGCCGCACGGCCGAAAACGCAGCCTAAGGTCGGCCACGGCGACTTGTGACAGGGAACTGCCAGCGCGCGAAGCGCGACTGCGTTCAGCCCGACACCGCGACTGCGTTCGTCGCGGATGGGCGTTCAGGGCAAGGCGGGCGCGAGCACCGGAGCGAGCGGGCTTCAAGGCCTGTGAGCGAGGAGCGGAGCGGCCAACGCGGCCCTGGACGTCCAGGCGCGACAGCCCAGGGAATCGATCGAGCCAGGTCGGCTGACGACCTGGCTCGGGATCTACGCTGGTTCGGCGGGCTCTCGATGGCCCGCGCCGAGAGGACTGGATTTAGTAGCTGGATCCGCCGCGCTGGCTGCGGAAGCAGTCCGAGCAGTAGACGGGCTTGCCGCTGGTCGGGCGGAACGGGACCTGGGCCTCGCGACCGCAGGACGAGCACGTTGCTGCGAACATCTCGCGGGGGCCACGATCGCGGCCGTAACCGCCGCCGCCACCACCGCTGCTGTAACCGCCTGCGCCGCCGCCGGCACTGTAGCCGCCGCCGGCGCCATAACCGCCGCCGTAGCTGCTACCGCCGCCCTCCGCACCGCGGGCAGCCTTGCGGCTTGCGCGACACGACGGACAACGGCGCGGCTCGGTGAACCCGCGCTGTGCGTAGAAGTCCTGCTCACTTGCGGTGAACACGAACTCCTGGCCGCAATCGGCGCAGGTCAGATTTTTGTCGTTGTACACGAAACGAAAACTCCTCTCGGTAGCCGCGCGATCCCTCTGGGTTTTCTCGCGTCAGCCGTGAGAGGAGTCCGAGTCGTCGTTGAGCTACGTCTGTAGCCGCGGACGCTTCCGCGGCATTAACGTGCGGGAGTCTACCCGCCTTGGAACGATCTTGTACAGAGGGTAAATCGACGAAGCGGCCCGCTCTCAGGGAACGGAGTACTCCGCTCGCGCCGAATTCAGAAACGCAGCGCTCTCCCGATCGCGCCGAGCCGCGTCCCATCCCAGCTCCCGGCCGAGGATCTCGGCGACCCGCGGCACGATCGATGCCGCCCGGTCCGGCAGCTCCTGGACGAGCCGCATCCGCCGGGCCAGGACATCGTCGAGGCTCAGCGCCATCTCCTCCCGGGCCGCCCAGGCGACTTCCGCCTCGAGGTGGTCGATGTCCGGCCCGAGCGGGCTCAACAGGCCCTCCCGTGCCCCGATGGCCGCCACCGCGGCGGCCTGCGTTCCGTGCCGATCGACGAGCCTCACCGCGACCGCCCGCCCCAGCCCGTACTCCTCGGCGAGCCGCGACGGCAAGCCGTCCAGGACGTCCCGCTCGGCCGCCCCGACCAGCCCCAGGGTGGCAGTGCCGCTGGGCCGGTCCCGCGGTTCGAGACCCAACTCGCGAACGGCCGCGTCGATCGCGTCCCGCGCCATGATCCGGTACGTCGTGAACTTGCCGCCGCCGATGCGGACCAGACGGTTGGCCTCGACCGCGACCCGATGCTCGCGCGATGCCGTCACCGTCGAGCCGCCCGACGGAGCGATGAGCGGCCGGAGCCCGGCATACGTCCCCACGACGTCATCCCGCCGGAGACCGACGTCGAGCACGCGGTTAACGGTCGCGAGCAACTCGTCGACCTCGTCGGCGTCGGCCGCCGGGCGGTCGATCGGGCCGTGGTACGGGGCGTCCGTCGTGCCGATCAGCCAGTGGTCGGGCCACGGGACGAGGAAGACGACCTTGCCCGGGACCCTGATCGTGAGCCCCACGGAACTCGGGATCCGATCCCGGCGGACGACGAGGTGGGCTCCGCGGCTCGGCACGATCCGGGTGGACCCACCGGACAGGGGCGCCGTCGGGTCGGCGGCCCAGACGCCCGTCGCTTCGACGACGGCCCGCGCGCGGACCTCGATCATCTCCCCGCCGACAACGTCCCGGACACGCGCCCCGACGACGCGCTCACCTTCCTCGATCAGGCCCTCGGCCGTCGCCCGCGTGACGACCGTCGCTCCCGCGCGCTGGGCCGTCCTGGCCACGGCGAGCGCGTAGCGAGCGTCGTCTTCGACTCCGTCGTGGTACACGAGCGCTCCGCGGAGACCGGCCGGGCGCAGAGCCGGGGTCCGTTCAAGCGTCTCGGCCGTCGAAAGGTGGCGGTGCCAGCCGCCATCGCGCCGCGCCCCGAGCACGTCGTAGAGGGTCATCCCGGCCTGGTAGAACGCGCGCGTCGCGATCGGACGGCCATAGAGCGGGAAGAGCAGCGGCTCGATGCGAACGAGGTGCGGGGCCAGTCGCAGCAGCCGCGATCGTTCGGCGAGGGCCTCGCGCACGAGGTGGATGCGGAACTGCTCGAGATAGCGGAGGCCGCCGTGGATCAGCCTCGACGATCGGCTCGACGTTCCGACCGCGATGTCGTCTCGTTCGACAAGCGCCGCTCGCAGCCCGCGTGAACTCGCGTCGAGTACCGCCCCGCAGCCGACGATCCCTCCACCGACCACGAGGACGTCGAACTGGTCTCGGGCCAGCGCCTCGAGATCGTGGCGCCGTCGGTCGATAGGCGCCTCCGTCATCAGCCCGGTGGCCGCGGCCGCGATATCCGCCAGAGCGCGGCCGCGGTCCCGACCAGGAGGACGACGATCAGCAGCGGCGTCCGGAATACGATCGCCTGGCCCTCCGGCGGCAGGAGGCTCGTGGCGACGGCGGCGCCGAGGACGACGACCACGCTGACGACCGCCGCGGCAAGCACCTCTCGAAAGCCGATCGCCCGCTCAGCCACGGTCGGCCTCGGATGGGATGCCGATCGGGGCCACGAGCACCCGCCCCGCGAGGGCCGCTCCCATCCGCGTCCGCAAGCCGGTCTTGGGTCGGTGGAAGGTGATCGTGAGATCGGCCCGGACGGCAGGGTCCGACGGCTGGCCGCTCGACAGGTCGACGGCCGTGGGTGTGTCGATCGCGAGGACCGGGACCATCGCCGCTCTCGCTCGGTTGATGAGCTCGACCGCGCTTCGGATCGGCTCGCGCAGGTCCCCCTGGACCCCAGTGCCGAGAAGCGCGTCGACGACGATCGAGGCCTTCTCGATCCCCTGCCCGAGAATGGCGACGTCGCGGCTAACCGGCGCGTGAATGAGCGTGACCCCGTCCTCCCGGACGAGGCGGTCCCAGTTCCGGGCGGCATCCCGGCCGCTCGGCCGGCCATCCGGCGCGACGAACGCCACTACGACTTGCGCTCCCGCCCTCGCGAGGCGGCGCGCGGCCACGAAGCCGTCGCCGCCGTTGTTGCCTGGCCCGGCGAAGATCACGATCGGGCCCTTGAGCCAGCGATCGGTTTCGATCGCGAGCGCCCGCGCCGCCGCCGCGGCCGCCGTTCCCGCCTGTTCCATCAGCCGTTCGCCGGGCACGCCCAGCGCCTGCGCCTTCCGATCGGCCCCGACCATCGCCTCGGCGCTCATGGGCGGCCGCGCCGCCGTTGCTGCCCAGCGGGCGCGCAGGCCGCGCAGGTCGAGCTCGAACAGACCGGCATCGTCCGCGGGAAGCGGCGGTTCGGTGAGCGACGGGACGCTCGAACGGGGCGAGGCCATGGTCGCAAGCGTAGCGGCTGACCGAGGCCGACGCCTCAGCTCAGCCGACGGGTAAGCGGGCGCTCAGCGGGGACGCGCGGTCGAGCTCGACCAAGCCCTCTGAGGCAAGGCGCTCCAGAGCAGCCGCGATCGCCGCTCGACCATGACCGCCGATCGGGGCCTCAACGATGACCCAACCCACGCCGTCGACCAAACGGAGGCGATCGATGATCCGGCCGCGGAGCCATCGAGATGTGGCGGTGAATCGAGGCGCCGGGCTCGAGCCGCGGCCGATCCGGCGGGCGGCCGGCTCCGTCGGCTCCACCCGACCGGCGGCGTAGCGGCACCAGGCAATGGCCGGGCACTCGGCGCAGAGCGGCCGGCGTGTCCGGCAGAACGTCGCCCCGACGTCCATGAGGGCGTGGGTCCAGTCGGCAGGCCGATCCGCCGGGACCGCGGCGTCGGCGACCCGCTGGAGCACGCTCGGCGGAAACGCACCAATCGCGCCTCCGATCGCCCGACCCAGTACCCGCCGAACATTTGTGTCAACTGCGCCGACCGGCGACCCGAAGGCGATCGCCGCGACCGCCCGCGCGGTGTATGGCCCGATCCCCGGCAGCCCCTCCAGCGAGGCGACCTCCGATGGCAGAACGCCGCCGTGTTCGTCGACGACGACACGCGCCGCCCGCCACAGGTTCAATGCGCGGCGGTTGTAGCCCATCCCACGCCACGCCCGAAGGACGTCGGCCGGCGAGGCGATCGCGAGATCGGCCAGAGTCGGGAACGCGGCCATGAAGGCGGCCCAGGCTGGGGCCACGCGTGAGATCTGCGTCTGCTGGGCCATGACCTCCGACACGAGAACCGCGTACGGATCGGTCGTGCCACGGAACGGCAGGCTCCGTCCGCGAGCGTCGTACCAGGCGAGGATGGCCACGCGAAGCCCGTCGGGGATCGTCGGCGCACTGGCGACCATCGACCGAGGGTAGCATCGATCGATGCAGCCACGTACCTCCCCCAACCCGATCCGAATCGGGGCCGCATTCTGGATCCAGCGCACCGACTGGCGGAGCCTTCGCGACGCCGCCGTCGCGGCGGAACGGAGCGGCGCCGACAGCCTCTGGGTCGACGACCACCTCCTGTCCGACGAGGGCGACCCGGACGACGCCAAGCTCGAGGGCTGGGCGACCCTCGCCGCGCTCGCCGCGTCGACGACCCGCGCCCAGATCGGCCTGCTTGTCGCCGCCAATACGTTCCGGAACCCGGGCCTGACCGCGAAGCTCGGGACGACAGTTGATCACGTCAGCGACGGCCGATCCGTGCTCGGCCTGGGCGGCGGCTGGTTCGAACTCGAGCACGAGGCCTTCGGCATCGACTTCGGGAGCGGCCATGGCGAGCGACTCGATCGGCTGGAGGAGTCAGTCGGTCTGATCCGCCGCCTGCTCGACGGCGAGCGGGTCACGCACGAGGGTCGGTTCTACAACTTCAAGGACGCCCTGTGCCAACCGCGCCCACTTCAGGATCGGCTGCCGATCCTCATCGGCGGGTCGGGGCCGCGCAAGACGCTCCGCACGGTCGCCCTCCACGCCGACATCTGGAACGCCTACGGGACACCGGAAACGCTCGCGGCGAGCGATGCGATCCTCCGGGAGCACTGCGCCGCGGTCGGACGCGACCAGGCGACGATCGAGCGGACCTTCACGATGAACGTGGTCGCCCGCGAGTCCCGGTACGAGGCCGAGGTGATCTGGGAGTCGTACCTCGCGACCCACCAGCCGAGCGACTGGGAGTCACGAGTCGCCCTCGGCGCGCCGAACGAGATCGCCGCCGCTCTGGTCGACTATGCGGCCGCGGGCTTCCGCCACCCGATCCTCGTCTTCCGGACGCCATGGGACCTCGAGACGATCGGGCGGCTGGGCGAGATCCGCGACGAGCTCCGCCGACTAGCTGCCTGACCCGCGCCGCGCCCGCGACCCTCGCCTCAGACCCCCGTATTGATCATCACGTGCTTGACGAACGTGTAGTCCTCGAGCGCGTACTTGGAGCCGTCCTTGCCATAGCCGGACTGCTTGACGCCGCCATGGGGCGTCTCGGACGCGAGGGTGAAGTGCTCGTTGATCCAGACGTGGCCGAACTCGAGCGCCTTCGCGACGCGCATCGCCTTGCCGATATCGCTCGTGAAGACTGACGACGCGAGCCCGTAGGGGGTGTCGTTCGCCCACGCGACGGCCTGATCCTCGTCGGCGAACCGCTGCACCGTGACGACCGGGCCGAAGATCTCGTCCTGGATGATCTCGGACTTCTGGTCCGGGCCGGCGATGACCGTCGGCTCGTAGTACGCGCCCGGCCGATCTGGTCGGTGCCCACCGACTACGACTTCGGCGCCGTCCCGCGCACGGTCGACCATGCCCTGGACCTTGTCGGCCTGGGCCTGGGCGATCAGCGAGCCCATGTCGAGGTCGTCCGCCTCGGCCGGGTCGCCCCACTTGATCGACCGGACCTGGTCGGACAGCTTCGAGACGAAGTCGTTGTAGACGCTCGGCCCCGCGATCACGCGCGTTGCTGCGGTGCAGTCCTGGCCGCTGTTCCAGTAGCCAGCTGACTTGAGCGTCTCGGCCGCGAGATCGAGGTCGGCGTCGTCGAAGATGATGACGGGTGCCTTGCCGCCGAGTTCGAGGTGGAGGCGCTTGACGGTCCCTGCCGCGATCTGGGCGATTCGCTTGCCGGTCGCCGTGTCGCCGGTGATCGAGACCATCCGGACCTTGGGATGGCCGACGAGCGTGTCGCCGATGGCCGCGCCGGAGCCCGACAGGACATT
>JANMPL010000252.1:0-4030 GCA_031369845.1 Chloroflexota bacterium | reverse complement strand
TCTCGACCACGCCCAGCGGATCGATCGCGGTCGTCGGCTCGTCGAGGATGAGGATGTCGGGGTCCTTCACGAGCGCGTCGGCGATGCCGAGCCGCTGGAGCATGCCCCGCGAGTAGGTGTCGACGAGGTCGTCGGCTCGGTCAGTCAGCCCGACCTGCTCGAGGACCTCATCGATCGTCGTTTCCGCTTCGGCCGCCAGAATCCGGTTGAGGCGAGCGGTGTAGCGCAGGTTCTCGCGCCCGGTCAGGTCTGTGTAGAAGCCGACGCTGTCCGGCATGTAGCCGACCCGGCGCTTGACTTCCAGCGGGTTCCTGGCCGGATCGAGCCCGACGACGCGCGCCTCGCCGCCGCTCGGTTCCGTGAGGCCGAGGAGCATGAGGATCGTCGTCGTCTTGCCCGCGCCGTTCTGGCCGAGCAGGCCGAAGATCTCGCCCGCCCGCACCTCGAGGTCGAGCCCGTCCACGGCGACGAGATCGCCGTAACGCTTCGTCAGGCCCCGCGTTCGGATCGGGATGGACTCGCCCGAGCCATCGATCGGCGGGCGAGTCGCCTCAGCGGTGCCGTGTCGCGGCGCGATCTTGCGCTTCGGGGACAGCCGCGGCGCGGAGGTCATCGCCGCCCGTACGTGCGGAAGACGTAGAAGAGCCCGGCGAGGATCGCGGCAATGATGCCGATCCCAATGAGCGCCCAGAGAGGCGACGTCTCGACCGTGAAACGGACCTGGGCGGTCTCTGTTGACTGGTCGTTCTTCGCGGTGAACGTCACGACGTAGTCACCCGCAACCGCCTCCCCCGACGGCGTGATCGTCGCGATGACGGTCACCGGCTCGGCGACCGTCACGTTGACGGTGGGCTGGTCGAAGTCGATCTTCCAGCCGCTCGGCGGAGTCGCGGTCAGCGCGACGTTCTCGAGCGTCGCGGTCCCGGTGTTCGTGATGACGAACTGCTGCTGGGTCGGGCTGCCGGCGCCGCCGTGAGCCGACAGCAGGTCGTTGGGTGTCTTGAACGTCATCGAGTACGACCCGGTCAGCGTGACCCCGAAGTCGCCCGGAATCGTCTGGGAGCCTGCCTTGACCTCGACGTGGACCGCGTAATCGCCGGCCGGTGCGGCCTCCGGCGGCGTCGCGGTCACGTTGATGCTGGTGGTGCCGCCGGCCGTCACGACGGTCGATGCGGCCTGCTCCTGGCCGGCGATCTCGGCCTTGACCTCCCAGTCCGGGTGATCCGTGACCGCCGCGGTCGCCGACACCGTCACGTCCTGGGCGGTGTCGTTGTGGAGCGTCAGGGCGAACGGGAAGGTGCCGCTCGAGGGACCCGTCAGGGTCGGGGTGTTCGTCGTCATCGTGATGTCGCCGGCGGCCTTCGCATCGACCCGGATCGAGATCGGCAGGACGTCTTTCGTGCCGGCCAGCGAGGCGTTGACGCGGAGCGTCTGGGTCGACGCCGTCGCGTCGCCCGGAACCGACACGTCTACACGGGCCGTGGCGTCGACGCCCGGGCCGGCGCTGACGCCATCGACGACGAAACCGCCGCCGTGGAGCGTCACGGTCCAGCCGGTCGGCACGCCCTCGACGCTGAGCGCGACGTTTCCGGCGCGCGTCGAAGTGACTTTCAGATCGAAGCTGACCTTCGAGCCGGGCGCCACCGCGACCGCGGGATATGCGGTCGTGACTTCGAGTCCCCCGTCAGCAGCGACCGTCGGGGCGAGTCCCCCGAGGAGCAGGGTTCCGACGGCGAGCACCGTCGTCGCGCGGATGAAGCCGGCACGTGTCCGCGCGGCCATGGTTGTCGGCAAGGGACCCTCCTGGTCTCTTCGGGTTTGCATTCAGACGGAGCCGAGTCTGCCAAGTCTGACGGGATTCGCGCAACTCTCGTTCGATTCGGGCTCGATTGCGATTTCGCAACCGTCCTCAGTCGCGCCGATCCTCGGCGAGGAGCTCCTCGGCAAGCAGCTCCATGAGGAGACCATCCTGCCACGTCCCGTCGGGATAGTACTGGTAACGGCGTAGGAGCCCGACTTTCCGGAAGCCGACCCTCTCGTAGGCCCGGATCGCTCGCTCGTTGGCGGCCGCCGGATCGATCGTCAGGCGGTGGTGGCCGCGCTCCTCGATAAGGTACCTCGCGAGGGTCCGGATCGCGTCCGGCCCGAGACCCTCGCCCTGGTGGGCCGGGTCCAGGAAGAGATCGATGCCTGCGTGGCGGAACTCCGGGTCGCTCTCCTCGTGAGATTGGATCGCGCCGACGACCTTCCCGTCAACGACGATCGCATAGACCTCGACGTCCTCATCGCGGTCGGTCAGTTCCTGCTCCACCCGGCCGAGATCGAACGCCGGCCACCATCGGGCGACCTCCGGCGTCGCCAGGATCGCGGCGAGCGTCGGCGCGTCCGCGTCGTTCGTCGGGCGGAGGACGACCCGTCGGCCGCGGAGTTCCATCCGCGGAGCGTAGCGCGGCGGGGGCCGGGGGCCGTCCCGCGACACTCCCAGGCCCTCGATCTGGCCAGATATTCGCCCGAGGACTCTGCGAGCTCAGCCGGTCAACGCAACGACCTTGGCGAGTGCCTCTGATGGTTTCATCCAGCCGAGCGTCTGTCGAGGCCGTCCGTTGAGCTGACGCGCAACGGCATCGAGGTGGGCCTGGCTGTGGACGGACAGGTCGGTGCCCTTCGGGAAGTACTGGCGGAGCAGGCCGTTGGTGTTCTCGTTGCTGCCCCGCTGCCAGGGGCTGTGCGGGTCGCAGAAGTAGACCTGGACGCCGGTCTCGACGGTGAACCTGACGTGCTCGGCCATCTCGCTGCCGCGATCCCAGGTGAGGCTACGCCGGAGCTCGGCCGGCAGGCTCAGGATCCGCTCGGCGAGGGCCGCCCGGACCACCTCGGCCGTCCGGCCATGGGGCAGGGCGACGAGCATGACGAAGCGGGTCTGGCGCTCGACGAGGGTCCCGATCGCCGAGCGGTTGGCCTTGCCGATGATGAGGTCGCCCTCCCAGTGGCCGGGCACCGCCCGGTCCTCGACCTCGGCCGGGCGCTCGCTGAGCAGGACCATGTCGGCCAGCTGGCCGGAGGGTTTCGCTCGGCTGGCCGGGCGACGCCGGGCCCGGCCGGTCCGCAGGCAGCGGGTCAGCTCGGCCCGCAGCGCACCCCGGCCCTGGACGAACAGCGACTGATAGATCGTCTCGTGCGACACCCGCATCTCCGGCTCGTGTGGATGATCCTGCCGCAGCTGCCAGGCGATCTGCTGGGGCGACCAGCGCTCGTCGAGGAGCCGCTCGACCGTCTGGCGCAGCGGCCGGTTGCGGGCGAGCTTGGCGCGGCGCGGCCGACGAGCGCAGCGGCTGGCGCGGTCTTCGGCGAGGTGGGCCCGGTACGGCCGCCGGCCGCCGTTCGCGCGGACCTCGCGGGAGACGGTCGACGGCGACCGGTCGAGGCCGGCCGCGATCCGGCGGAACGACTCGCCGGCGCGCAGGCCGCGGCTGATCTCCTCCCGCTCGGCGACCGACAGCCGGAGCGCGGAGCGGACCTGTGGCCGAGGCGGCAGCCCGCCAGCGCGGCCAACAACCCGCTCGACCAGTCTCCGCGACCGGCGGACCGAGGCCGCCACAGCGTCGATCCGCTCGCCCGCCGCGACCCTGGCTCGGATCTCGAGCCGTTCCACCGCCGTGACCCCGCGATCCCCTCGTCTCCGCGCCATCGCCACTTCCTCCGATCGAGCCATCCTGTCGCTCGTCCAAAGTGTCGCGTTGGTCACTGGAGACCGCCCTGTAGGGCGAGGTGCCGGCCGGCGACGCGTGTCGGACGAAGACTGAATCAGCCGTGAGCGACTAATCGCATCCCGAAAAGGCTCCGTAGAGGGTCGCTTGGGCCGATCTATCTGCCCTAACAGTCCCCCGGTGGAACTTTGGCCAGTTAGAGGCGCGGAGCGGCTAGGGGCAACAGGCCGGCGCCAGCCGACCGTCTCACGTCAGGCCTTCGTGAACTGGAGCTGGAACTCCATCGTTCCGTGGTCGGCGATGCTGAGGACTAGGAACGAGGT
>JANMPL010000238.1:0-10461 GCA_031369845.1 Chloroflexota bacterium | reverse complement strand
GACCGTTTGGCTGTTCCTCGACGGCGATAGCCGTCTCTACCTGCGCGACCCGAAGGGTCTTCTGCGCGACGTGTGGGTCGGCGACTACCTCGCGGCCACCACGCTCCCGGGCGACGCCACGTCGGCCGGCCTCCGATCGCGTGACCGCGAGCTCTTCACGACCCCGAACGAGGACTTCGTGTACGTCCGGACGCCGGCGGGTGTCGAACGCTGGCCTCGTTCGACGGATCCAATGATCGGCTGCGCCTGACGGCGTCAGTCGTCGGGTCGCGCTCGCTTGCGGTCCCGGGCCTCGAGGGCGCGGGTCGCGGCCATGAGGCGGCGGTAGATCGCGAGGAGGTCGCCCTGGGGGATCGGCCCGGTGTTGGCCATCGTCACCCGGAGCAGGACCTCGCGTTCCCGCTCGGCGTCACGGATGGCTCGCCGCCCCGCGGCGATCTTCTGCCGCCCGACCTCCCGCCCCATCTCGGCTCGTTCGCTGAGCAGCGAGACGATCCGCCGATCGAGCGCGTCGATCCGACGCCGCAGCCGGCGCAGCTCGGGCGTCTCGTCCGGCTGCCGATCAGCCACCCGCCGCCTCCGCGAAATGCCGGGCGATCGACTCGAGGGCTAGGAGGTAGCCGCGCTTGCCCTGCCCGACGATCGACTCCGCGGCGACGTCTCGCAGGAAGTTGGTCTGGCGGAACGGCTCGCGCGTCGCGGGATCGGACAGATGGACCTCCCAGAACGGCCGCTGGATGCCGAGCAGCGCGTCCCGGAGGGCGACCGACGTGTGGGTCAGGCCGCCGGCGTTGACGATCGAGGCGTCGAAATCGCGCCCGTGCAGCCGGTCGATGAGGGCGCCCTCGTGGTTCGACTGGAAGAACTCGACCTCGAGGCCTAGCTCTTCCGCTCGGGCGGCGATCTCTGTGTGAATATCGTCGAGCGAGTCGTGGCCGTAGATCTCCGGCTCCCGCGTCCCGATCAGGTTGAGATTCGGGCCCTGGAGGACGAGCACGCGGGTCACCGCGGGCCGCCCGAGCGGGCGCCGACCGGCGCCAGCAACCCCGCGGCGACGCGCTCGACCAGGTCCGTCGGGACGTCCGCTCGAACTTCGTAGCCGTCGGCCGTCGGCAGGACCCAACGGAGATCCCCGCCGGCGTGCTTCTTGTCGGTCGCCAACGCGTCGAGCACCGCCGCGAGCGGGTAGGGGAGCGGCGTCGTCGCGAGCCCCAGCTGGGTCAGGAGCTTCTCGATCCGGGCCGCCCGCTCCGGCGGCGTCACCCCGAGCTCCGACCCGATCCGCACCGCCGCTCGCAGCCCGACCGCGACCGCCTCGCCGTGGAGCAGCTCCCCAAAGCCGCCGGCTGCCTCCACCGCGTGGCCCAGAGAATGCCCGAGATTGAGCGAGATCCGGCCCGCGTTGCCCTGCTCCCGTTCGTCGGCGCTGACGACCAGCACCTTTGCCCAGGCCGCCCGCTCGACGACCTCCGCAAGGGCGCCCGATTCGAACGCGCCCGACTCGCCGCTTGCGATCGGCTCGCCCTCGGCCTCCAGGAGGGCGAACAGCCGTTCGTCGCCAAGCGCCGCCATCTTCACGGCCTCGCCAAGCGCCGCCCGGCGCTGCCGCTCCGGCAGCGTCCGCAGGAAGGCGACATCGATCACGACCGCGGTCGGCTGATGAAACGCCCCGACGAGATTCTTCCCCTCCGGCAGGTCCACCCCGGTCTTGCCGCCGATCGACGAATCGATCTGGGCGACAAGCGTCGTCGGGACGTGGATCAGCGGCACGCCCCGGAGCCAGGTCGCCGCGAGAAAGCCGACGGCGTCGCCGAGCGCCCCGCCGCCGATCGCGACGATCGGCTCGTCGCGTCCCGCTCGGAGGCGAGCGAGCTCGCGGCCCGCTTCCTCGATGACCGCCAGGCGCTTCGCGGCCTCGCCCTCCGGCAGCATGACCTGCTCGATCGACCAGCCGTCGGCCGCGAGGCGCTCGGCGATGGCGGCGCCGGCCGCTGCCCAGGCACCCGGCTCCGAGACGAGGATCGCGCGCCGGGCCTGCGCATGGCCGAGTGCCGCCCCGACCTCCGTCGCCGCGATTCCCTCGCCGAGGACGACGTGCCCGCTCGCCGTGTCGGCCCGGAGGAGCACCGCACCGGCGCGGGCGAGGCCGTCCGGGCTCGGATCCGTCGTTGTCGCCACCGTCCCCGCGGCGAGTTCGTCGACCCGATCCACGAGCGTCCCGACCTCCGACGCGCTATTGAGGCGGTGGCCTGCCGCATAGAACCGCTCGCGCTCCCTGGCGAGGGTCCGGATCGTCCCGATCGGGTCGCGTCCGGTGACGAGCGGGCGGACGTTCGGGCTCCGACGAAGGCGCTGGGCGAGGACCTCCGGCCTGCCGTCGAGCCAGATCGGGAGGCGGCCGCGGTAGAGGGCCCAGCGGTTTCGGGGGTCGACGACCGCGCCGCCTCCGGTCGCGACGACACGCCGAATGGCGGGCTCTGGATCAGGCGCCCCGAGGTCCTCGACGGCCGCCCGCTCCATTACCCGGAATGCGGCCTCGCCCTCTTCGGCGAAGATCTCCGGGATCTTGCGGCCGGCGGCTCGCTCGATCGACTCGTCGAGGTCGACGTAGGCGGCGTCATGGCGATGGGCGAGCCGCCGCCCGACGGCGCTCTTGCCGCTGCCGGGCGGGCCGATGAGCACGACGTCCATCGGACCTAGTCGTCCCCGCCTGAGCCCGCCTCGCCGTTCGCGGCGGCTGCTGCCGCCGCGGGCTGGGACACCGCGAGCGGTTGCGAGATCCGCTCCTGGTAGCGCTCGAGGTTGTCGCGCGTTTCCTCAAGCGAGTCGCCACCGAACTTGTCGAGCATCGCATCGGCCAGGGTGAGCATCACCATCGCCTCACCCACGACGCCCGCGGCCGGCACGACGCTGATGTCGGAGCGCTCGTAGTGGGCCTTCTCGACCGCCTCACCCGTCAGCAGGTCGGCCGACGGCAGCGGCTTCGCAAGGGTCGAGATCGGCTTCACGGCGCCGCGGATGACGAGCGGCTCGCCGTTCGTCACGCCGCCGGTCAGGCCGCCGGCGTTGTTCGTTCGATGGATCCAGTGGCCGCCCTCGCCGCGGCCCTCGATGACGTCGTGGACGTCCGATCCGAACCGGCGGGTCTGCTCGAACCCGAGCCCGAACTCGACGCCCTTGACGATGTTGATGCTCATCACCGCCGCGGCAAGCGCGGCATCGAGCCGTCGGTCCCATTGGACGTAGCTGCCCAGCCCGATCGGCAGCCCGTGGGCGACGACCTCGAAGACGCCGCCGATCGTGTCGCCATTCGATCGGGCCTCGTCAATCCGGGCGATCATCGCCGCCTCGGCGTCCGGGTCCGGGCAGCGCAGCGGCGAAGCGTCGGCCTCGTCGCGTGACCGCGTCGCGCGCTCCGGATCGACGGCGACCCCGCCGACCACCGCGGTGAACGACCAGACCTCGACACCGAGCTCGTGGAGGAACGCCCGGGCGACGCCGCCGGCGGCGACGCGCGCGGCCGTCTCCCGCGCCGATGCCCGCTCGAGGACGTTCCGGACGTCGCGGAACCCGTATTTGAGCGCCCCTGCGAGGTCGGCGTGGCCCGGCCTGACGCGCGTCACCGGCGTCGCCCGCTTGTTGCCGTCGGATGCGGCAGTCGCAAGCTCCGTGGCCTCGTCCTCGCTGAGTGCCTCGACCTGCATCACCCGCGTCCAGTTCTCCCAGTCACGGTTGGCGACAAGCAGGAGGATCGGCGACCCGAGTGTCATCCCGTGCCGGACGCCGGCGACGATCTCGGCCCGGTCGTGCTCGATCGCCTGGCGCGCGCCGCGGCCGTAGCCGCGCTGGCGCCGGGCGAGGTCCACGGCGAGCGCGTCGGCGGACAGCGCCAGCCCCGCCGGCACCCCCTCGAGCGCCACCCCGAGCGTCGGGCCGTGCGATTCGCCGGCGGTCAGAAAGCGGAGTCGACCCACGACGTCGGCCCGCCGATCAGTCGGAGGCGGCGGCCCCGCTCGGCTCGCCCTCCGCAGTCGGGCCGGCGGTGCCGTTCTCGCCGGCGGTGCCATCGTCGCTGGCCGGCTTGCTCGCCGCGGTTGGTGCCGCCCTGCCGTCATCGCCGGCAGGCTCTCCCTCGGCCGATCGAAGACCGCCGGCGCGGGCCTCGTGGAGCTTCTGCTGCATCAACTCGAGCGGCGCGGGCTTGCCCGTCCAGAGAGTGAACGCCGCCGCTCCCTGGTGGAGGAGCATGAGCTCGCCGTCGAGAACCGTCGCGCCGGCAGCCTCCGCCTCGCGCAGGAATCGAGTCCGGTTGTAGATCAGGTCGAGGACGAGGAGCTCCGGCGGGATCAGCTCGCCGGCGACCGGCGTCTCGTTGCTCGTCAGCCCGATCGAGGTCGCGTTGACAAGGACCTTCGTCTTCGCCAGCTCGGCCTCGATGATCGACTCGTGCCAGGGCATCGCCCGCAGCTCCATGTGGGCCGCGCTCCGCCCGAAGTGCTTGACGAGCGCCTCCGCCCGATGGAGGTGGCGATTGAAGATGATGACGCGCTGGAAGCCCTCGGTGATCAGTCCGTGGACGACCGCCCTCGCACCGCCACCGGCTCCCAGGACGACCGCGAGGCGGGGCATCTTCTGCTTGCCGACGAGCTTGTCGAGGGCGAAACGGAAGCCCGGAACGTCGGTGTTGTGCCCGATGAGCCGCTTGCCCTCCTTCGTGATCGTGTTGACGGCGCCCGTGATGTGGGCATCCTCGGTCAGCCGATCGACGAGCGGGACCATCCGCTCCTTGTGGGGGATCGTGACGTTCGCCCCGAGGAAGTCGTCGGACCGCAGCTCGTTGACCGCGTCGGCAAGCCCGATCGGCGGCCGGTCCCAGAGCTCGTAGGTGGCGTCGATGCCCTGGTCGTCGAAGGCGGCCTGCTGCATCGCCCCCGACAGCGAATGTGCGACTGGATGCCCGATGAGGACGACGCGCTTCGTCATGATCCCACCCTCTCGAGTTCCGCGAAGAAGCCCGGGTACGAGATCGCCGCGCTGCCGGGTCGATGGATGCTCGTCTCGCCGTTGGCGACGAGGCCGGCGATCGCGAATGTCATCGCGAGCCGATGATCGTCGAGGCTGTCGGTAACAGCACCCTCGAGGCCTGCCCGTCCGCGGATCGTCAGGTCGTCGCCGTCGACGTCGACCCGGACGCCGAGCGCCCGGAGCCCCTCGGCCGTGCCGGCGATCCGATCGGATTCCTTGTGGCGCAGTTCGCCGGCGCCGCGGATGACCGTCGTGCCTTCTGCCTGCGAGGCCGCGAGGCAGAGGATCGGGATCTCGTCGATTGCCGCGGCGACGTCGGCCGGGGCGAGGTCGATCGCTCGGAGCTCGCTCGAGCGTATCGTGAAGTCTGCGAGGGGCTCGCCGACACCAGCGTCGTTCCCCGCGGCAGCGGTCGGGCCTGACCCGCGCTCTACCGACCACTCCTCGATGTCGGCGCCCATCGCCCGAAGGATGTCGATGACGGCCCGTCGCGTCGGGTTGACGCCGACGCCCCGCAGCGTCAGCTCGGCGTCCGGGTGAATCGATGCGGCGACGAGCCAGAACGCGGCCGACGAAACGTCGCCCGGAACCCTTTCGCTCACCGCTCTCACCGAACTCCCTCCTTCGAGACTGATCCCCACCGCGCCCCCGGACCCTCCGATGCCCTCGGTCACGACGGTGACGCCCCGTGCCCGCAACATCCGTTCCGTATGGTCACGCGTCGCGACGGCCTCGCGAACCGTCGTCCGTCCCTCCGCTCGCAGCCCCGCGAGCAGGATCGCCGACTTGACCTGGGCGCTCGGCACTGGCGTCGCGATGTCCACCGCTTGCAGCGGGGTGCGACCGACCACGGTGACCGGCGGGAGAGAGTCGTTCGATCGGGCGTGGAGCACCGCACCCATCGAGCGCAGCGGTTCGATGATACGAGCGACAGGTCGGCGACGCAATGAATCGTCGCCGTCGAGGACGCTCCGGAAGGGCAGCCCGGCGAGGATCCCGGCGAATAGTCGCAGGCTCGTCCCGGAGTTGCCGCAGTCGAGATCCGCCGCAGGCTCGTGCAAGCCGTCGGCGCCCGGTGAGATGACTCGATAGCGGGCGTTGCCGGTCTCGTCGTCGGCCGTGCGCTCGACCGTCGCCCCGAGTGCGGCGCAGACCGCGGCCGTGGAGCGGATGTCGGCGCCGTCGCCGGCGCCTGCGATCCGGCTCTCACCTTCTGCGAGGGTCGCGAGCATGAGGGCGCGGTGGCTGATCGACTTGTCGCCGGGCAGCCGCAGCTCGCCGCGCAGGCGGCTCGCCTGGCGGATGACGGCGACGTCGGGGCTCGACACGGCGCTCAATGCTTCCCCAGCCCGCCGGAGCTACCGGAGCCGCCGTTCCCGCCGATGCCGAGCGCCGCAGCGCCCAACACCGGGTCGTCGTGGAGCGAGCGGACATGCTCGTGGACCGGCACGAGCGTCTTCATCAGGTCGCGGAACTGGTCGAGGGTCAGCTGCTGCTCCGCGTCGGACAGCGCCTCGTCCGGCCGCGGATGGACCTCGACCATGACTCCGTCCGCTCCTACGGCAACGCCACCGATCGCCAGCGGCTTGACGAGCCACCGCTTCCCGGTCGCGTGCGACGGATCGACGATGACGGGCAGGTGCGTCAGGTGGTGGAGGAGCGGCACCGCGGCGAGGTCCATCGTGTTCCGCGTGTACGTCTCGAACGTGCGGATGCCGCGCTCGCAGAGGATCACGTTCGGGTTGCCGGAGCTGACGATGTATTCCGCGGCCATGAGCCATTCCTCAACCGTCGCGCCATAACCGCGCTTGAGCATCACCGGTCGCGCGACCCGCCCGACCGCGGTCAGCAGCGAGTAGTTCTGCATGTTCCGGGTGCCGATCTGGAGGATGTCGGCGTACTCGGCGACGATGTCGACCTGGTTGGGCTCCATGACCTCTGTGATGACCGGCAGGCCGGTCCGCTCGCGCGCCTCGGCGAGATAGCGGAGGGCCTCGACACCGAGACCCTGGAACGAGTACGGGCTCGTGCGGGGCTTGAACGCGCCACCGCGCAGGATCGTGGCGCCGGCCGCTGCCACCCCATAGGCCGTCTCGAACAGCTGCTCGCGCGACTCGACGGAGCACGGCCCGGCCATCATCGTCAGCGAGCCGTCGCCGATCACCGCTTCGAGGACCCGGATGACGGTGTCCTCGGGGTGGAATTCGCGCGACGTCAACTTGAAGGGCCGACTGATCGGGGTCACCTGCTCGACGCCAGGCAAGCCCGCCAGCCGGCTCGACAGCTCCGCCTTGCGCGGCCCAACGTCGCCGACCACGGCAATGACGACCCGCTCCGAACCCTGGTGGTCGAACGGCGTCATGCCCTCGGCTAGGATCTGGCTCTTCACCCCGAGGATCTCGGCCTCGCTGGCGGTCCTGGCCATCACGACGAACATCGGCGGCGGTGGTCCTCTCTATCGGTCAAAGAAAAAGAGCAGAGGTCCGAACCTCTGCTCTCCCGGCACGACCCGTGCTCCCGGGTCCTAGGATCCGGGAACGGTCATGCCGGGTGTCGAAAGTAGAAGTAGCGATTCATCTGCGTGCTCCGGACGGTACCGAGCGGCGGCCCCGCTGTCAACGACGTCTGCGCTACATCCGAGCTCAGTCAGTGTCGCGCGGCAGGCCTGCCCGGGCGATGATCTCCTCGACGACGGTCGTCTTCGCGTCGGCGTAGTTCTGGACGTACTGCCATTCCTTGGCCGCAAGCTCGCGCTTCGTCCGCTCATAGAGGTCGCGGTCCTCGTCGTGCGTTCGCAGCCAGTCGCGGAAGCCGACCATCCGCTCCAGCTCTGGACCGCCGGGCGAGAAGACGTGGAGGTTGACGTTGGTGTCGGGCCCCTTGAAAACGCGGTGCTCGTGCCAGTCCGGCTCGCGGATCCAGAGGACGTAGCCTGCCGCTTCGAGGGCCGGCACGTAGGTCGACTCGTCCGACGAGTCGGGGATGATCATCGTCATGTCGATGCACGGCTTGGCGGCCAGGCCGGGCACGGACGTCGAGCCGGTGTGCTCCAGGCGAAGGACCTTGTCGCCGAGGATGGCCCGGATCCGGCGTTCCTCGCGCTCGAACAGAGACGGCCACTCAGGGTCGTAATCGACGAGGGTGATCGACGCCGCGTGGGGCTTCAGCTCGACCACGGTGATCGCCCGAAGCTCGTCCTCGGTGAACGGCTGCTGGTCGCGCGCGATGGCCTTTTCGGGCATCGGTTTCCTCCTCTCGCGGACGGTTCGCCAGCCTAGCGGATCACGGTCGGAGGCGCCGGGCCTCGTGGTAGGATTCCGGCCGCCGCGCGACGGAGAGGTCGCATAGAGGCCTAGTGCGACGGTTTGCTAAACCGTTGAGTGGGGTAACCTGCTCCGAGGGTTCGAATCCCTCCCTCTCCGCCAGACATCGCGGCAATCACGTGCGCCCGTAGCTCAGTGGATAGAGCGTTAGGTTGCGGACCTAAAGGTCGTGGGTTCGAGTCCCGCCGGGCGCGCCACCATTCCGAACGTGAGGTCCGATGCATCCGCGCGTCGCAGTAGCGAACCTCCCCGTTGACGCGCCGGATGGGACCTTCTCGATCGGCCGCGAGGCGTTTCCGCAGTTCGGACTGATGGCGAGACTGGGGATCCACGTGCAGTCGGATGAGGTCCGGATTGCACATCCCAGCCAGGAATACGTCGACAAAGCCCTCGCCGCGCTCGATGAGGCGTGTGTTCAGCTCGATGTGCCCGAAGCGTCCATTGCGTTCGTCGACTCGGTCGTTCCACCGCCGGCGGTCGGCCTGCGGTTCGGCTTCAAAGGCGCCTTCACGACGGACGTTCCGAACGTGATCTGGATCTTCGCCAACTGGACCAGCATCGATGAACTACGGACGATCGTTCGGCACGAAGCGGCACACCTCGCGTTTGCAAGGACGCACACCCCGGAGGAGTCCGAGGGACATTCGGGCCCGTCTGAGGACTTCGCGAACGCCTTTGAGGTAGAAACCTGACCGGTCCCTCCCCGACGGCGCTTTCGGTGCTGTGCGAAATCGGCCAGCGCGCCGCCCGCCAACCCGGGTACACTCCCCGAGGAATCCTACTAGTCCAGTAGGAGATGGAGGGCTGCCCGTGAGGTTATCGACCCGGCCAAACCCCGCGCTTGCCGTCAGTCGATCGGGCCTCTATCGCCTCCTCTCCATCGCATCGGTCGCCATCTTCATCGCCGCATGCGCGTCCGCGGCGCCCACCGGTGGCGTCGCGGCACTCGAAGGCGCGGCATCCGGAGCCCCAGGAGCCGCCCCCCAGGGCACTCTCCGGCTCGGCTATTTCCCGAACATCACCCACGCGACGGCCCTCGTCGGCGTGGAGGGCGGCCTCTTCAAGGAGGCCCTCGGGGCCGGCGTGACTCTCGAGGTCTCGTCGTTCAACGCCGGTGGCGCCGCCTCGGAAGCCCTCCTGAACGGCGCCATCGACGCGACCTATATCGGTCCCAATCCGGCCATCAATGCCTTCGCCCAGTCGCAGGGGGCCGCGATCCGGATCATCGCGGGTGCGACGTCAGACGGCGCCTACCTCGTCGTCAAGCCGGACATCGCGTCGGTCGCCGACCTGCGCGGAAAGAAGCTCGCCACGCCGCAGCTCGGCAATACGCAAGACGTCGCCCTCCGGACATGGTTGGCCGACAACGGACTCGCGACCGACAAGCAGGGTGGCGGCGATGTGTCGATCCTGCCCCAGGAGAACGCCCAGACGCTTGAGACGTTCACGAGCAGCCAGATCGACGGCGCCTGGGTGCCCGAACCCTGGGCCACGCGCCTCGTCCAGGAGGGCGGTGGCAAGGTCCTCCTCGACGAGAAGACGCTATGGCCCGAGGGCAAATACGTGACGACGCACCTGATCGTCCGGACCGATTATCTCGAGGCCCACCCGGACATCATCACGGCCCTGCTCGCAGGCCACCTCGCAGCCAACGACCTCGTCAACACGGACCCGGCGAAGGCCCAGCAGCTGACGAACCAGGGGATCGAGAAGATCACCGGCAAGACGATCGCAGCGAAGGTCATCACGGCCGCGTGGCCGAACCTGACGTTCACGGTCGACCCGATCGCGTCGTCGCTCAAGGGTTCGGCCGAGCATGCCACCAAGGTCGGCCTCCTCGATCCGATCGATCTCACCGGCATCTACGACCTTGACCCGCTGAACGAGCTGCTCACACTCGCCGGCAAGCCCACGGTGAATGGCCTATGAGGGCCCTCGTCGCCGACGCGGACCGCCAGGAGCTGCCGTCGCCGGCCACGGCCCCTGCCATTCGCCTGGAGTCCGTCTCCAAGGTCTACGGCCGCGGCGCCGACGCCGTCGTGGCGCTCGATCGTCTCGATCTGACGGTTGAGGTCGGCAGCTTTGTCTGCCTCGTCGGCGCGTCGGGCTGCGG
>JANMPL010000230.1:0-1858 GCA_031369845.1 Chloroflexota bacterium | reverse complement strand
GATGCCCGAGACGGCGGAGATCGTCGGAGCATCGCTCGAGACCGTCCGATCGCGCCTGCGTCTCGCGCGCCAGCGACTCCGGGCACAACTCGGGGAGGACGTGGCATGAACCGCAAGCTCTCCGACAAGATGATCGAC
The DNA here is from genome assembly GCA_031369845.1 of Chloroflexota bacterium. Taxonomy (GTDB): domain Bacteria; phylum Chloroflexota; class Limnocylindria; order Limnocylindrales; family CSP1-4; genus CF-46. The sequence continues at coordinate 1,720 of JANMPL010000230.1, read as the reverse complement.
GCGCGATTGATCGAATTCCTCGACCGCCGCGCCGAGGAAGGCGCTGCTCGGGCGCGGACGCCAGAGCAGGTTGCCGCCCGGATGGCGCCCCGGCTCCAGCCGCGCGACCGGGTCATCCAGGGTGTCCCGCGGGTCCTGCGTGTGGCATGGCTGGCCGTGGTCGCCGCGCTCCTCCTCGCGCTCTTGACCTGGTTCGTCGCCGGCGGTCGGCTCCCGTCGGTGTTGCCCCTCCACGTGGTCAGGATCGCGATCGAGCTGCCGCTCGACGGCAGCGGGCATGACGCCGCCCAGATCGTCGACGGAATCAACCTGGCGTTGAAGGATGCGGGAGGACGCGCCGGCAACTTTCGCATCGAGATTCCGCGATCGTCGATTCTGAGCGACCTCGTCGGTGGTCAGCCCGACGCGGGGCAGGGCGCCGAGAACATGCGCCAGATCATCACCGACCCCGACGTCGTTGCGGTCATCGGCCCGTACCACTCCTTTGTCGCATATCGGCAGCTCCCGCTCAGCAGCGCGGCTGGCTTGCTCCAGTGCAGCCCCGGGAACACGGACCCGCTGTTGACGGCAACCGCCGATCAGATCCAGGGAGAAGCCAGTCCGGATCCCGGCCCGGCGAATTACGTCCGCGTCGTCACGACCGACGACGTCGTGGCGGTGGGCGCCGCACGATACGTATTCCAGCGGCTTGGCAAGACGTCCGTCCTCGTCGTCGACGACCAGTCGAACTACGGGATTGCCTCGGCGGGCTCGTTCGAGGCGGAGTTCACCCGCCTTGGCGGGGATGTCGTCTCCCGAGATACCTTCTCGAATTCCGGCGTCGCAATCCCGGCGATCCTCGACCATGCGCGAACCGTGAACCCGCAGGCGATCTACTTCGGCGGTGCCGCCGAACAGGGCGCGATGCTCCTGGTCGCGGCCGGAACATCCGGCCTGGGAGAGATCCCGTTCCTCGGGACCGAGGCGCTCAATGATGGGAGCGCGGCTACCCAACGCTCGTTTCTCAATCTCGTCGGCGACGGGGCGCGGAATGCGTACAGCGTCTTTCCGGGCTTTGCGGGTGGCTCCGGGAAGGCCGAATTCGAGACCAGGTTCCGAGCGTCGTACGGCGACGACCCACCGCCCTTTGCGTCGTTCGGCTATGCCTGCGTCCAGGTCGTCCTCGCCGCCCTCCGTCAGGTGGATGCCAACCCGCCGGCCGCCACGACCGGTCTGCGGGATGCCGTACGGGCAGCCGGCGTCGACCCGAATGCGACGTTCGAAACCGTTCTCGGTCCGATCACCTTCGACGCCGCGGGCGACATCACCCAGAAGGTGGTGACGGTCTACGACTACGACGCGGTCGCTCACGCCTGGGTCGCGGCGGACCAGATCGACGCCGCCGCCGGGATCGGGAGGTGACGACCGGATCCCTGTGAATACCTGAGCCATTTCCGTCCACCCGACCAGATCGACCGGCGATATGCCGAGGCTCAGCCGCGGCATGCGCGAAGGAGGAATCCGATGAAGCGACAAGCGTTCCGATCCGCCATCGTCATCGCGGCCCTGGCCCTGTTCATTCCGACCGTCGCGATCGCCAGCCCGGGATCCGGCGTCGTCAACATCTCGACCCGCGGCGACGGCACCCTGGCCGGACCGACCAAGGTCAACATCTCCGGCATCGTGAAGCTCCAGTCGTACGAGGACCTCCGCGTCCTGACCCAGGAGCTGACGATCCAGC
>JANMPL010000214.1:0-11556 GCA_031369845.1 Chloroflexota bacterium | reverse complement strand
CTGCTCTGGTTCGCCGTCCGCGGGGAGTGGCGATCGCTCGCGATTGCGCTGGGGGCAACAGCCGCGATCGTCGCCGTCTCCTGGGTGACGATTCCGGATGCGTGGCCGCGCTGGTTCGAGGTGATCGTCGCCAACGCCGGCAAGGGAGGAACGTGGGCGTCGGTGCCGATCCCGCTGCTCATCCGGCTGCCCGCGGCGGTCGCCCTCGTCGTGTGGGGCGCCCGGACCGACCGCCGCTGGACTGTCCCGGTCGCGTCGATGCTTGCCCTGCCGGCGCTCTGGTATGGCGGCCTGTCGATGCTGCTGGCGGTCATTCCGCTTCTGGCGGAACGGCCGGAGCGGCGCCAGCCCTCGGCCTGACCCGGAGCGCGACCACGACGGCGGCCACGAGGAACACCGCCGCACCGAGCAGGAATGGGCCGTCGATGCCGGTGGCAGCGGCGACCCCGGCCCCGATTGCCGGGCCGACGATCCCGGCGGCATAGAGCGGCAGGTAGACGAGGTTGAGCGTCGCCGATCGCCGCTCGGCCGGGACCTCGGTGGCGAGCAGGCTGAAGACCATCGCCCCGACCGTGCCGTTGAAGGCGGCGAACGCGAGGAACGCCAGGGCGAGCACCTCGAGGCCCGGCGCGACCGTTACCGCGAGCAGCGCGGCCGCGCCGCCCGCAAGAGATCCAACCAACACCGGCCGGAACCCCAACCTGTCGCCGAGCACGCCGCCCAGCGGCGACGTCACCGCGCCTGCAAGCGCCGCCGTCCCGACCACAAATCCGATCGCCGACGCCAGCCCCGGCCCCGTCCCGAACAGCTCCTCGACCACGACCGGCTGATAGGGCCGGCTCATCTGGTTGGCGAGGAACGCCACGCCGTAGATCGCGAAGATTCGCCGGACGACCGGGTCGCCGAGGACACCACGAACCGCGCCGTACGCCAGATCGAGCACCCGGCCGACCGGGACGACCTCCGGCCGGACCTCACGGGACAGGAACCACACGAGCGCCGCGGTCAGGACAGACAGGCCGCTCGACACCCAGAACATGCCTGAGATCGAGAGCCCTAGCCCGTCGATGAGGAACCCGCCAAGCGCCGGCCCCACAGCGAACCCGACCGGCCCGGAGGCTCCGAAGATCCCGATGATCGTCCCGAGGCGATGCTTCGGGACGACGTCCCGGATGCCGGCCAGCATCACGCCCGTGTTCCCGAGCTGCAGCCCGATCAGCAGGATGCTGAGGGCGAGCTGCCACGGTTCGCGCGACAGGGCGACACAGGCGAACACGACCGCCTCGACGAGGGCGCTCCGGACGATGACCGCCTTGCGGCTGTATTTGTCGGCCCAGACGCCCCACAGCGGCACGAACGGGGCGCCGACGACGAAAATGAGCGACCCGAAGAGACCGACAAACGGCAGTCGGTCGGCTTCGGCGACACCCATCTCACGGAGGTAGGAGGGAACGAAGGCGAAGACCTGGCTCACCCCGAGCCCCTCGACCATCGAGGTGATCCAGAAGATCGCGACGATGACCCGCCAGTCGTCGCGGCCGGTGCCTCGGTCTGTGGCCGGGCTGGCGGATGTGGGCTGCGACGGCATGGCGGCGAAGCGTACCGGCTCTGGGAGATCCGGACCGGCCCGCCGGACGTAGACTCGGCGAGGAGGTGCGAGGATGGTCGGCCGCTTACTGACCCGTATCGTCGACGCCCAGGCCGGATGGGCAAAGCCGTTTGGGGAGTTCAACCACCGCTGGCTGGCGGCGCTGTTCGGGCCGATCCGGCCGATCAAGGACCTGCTCAACGGGACATGGCTCGGCCACCCGGTTCACAGCGCCGCGACGGACCTGCCGATCGGGGCGCTGGCCGTCTCGATCGTCCTCGAGCTCGTCGGCCAGCACACCGCAGGAGACATCGCGCTCGTCGTCGCCGCCGTGTCGATTGCCGGATCCATCGTGACCGGGCTCGCCGACTACACGGACGTCGGTGAGCCCGTCGCCCGCATGCGTGCAACCGTCCACGCGACAGTGATGCTGATCTCCGAGGTCCTGTTCATCGTCTCGCTCGTGATCCGGAGCGGGAACCCGGCCGACCGCAGCCTGCCGACGATTCTCGTCCTGCTTGGCTTCGCGACGATCTCGCTGGGGGCGGCGATCGGCGGCGATCTCGTGTTCCTCATCGGCACCAACGTCAATCGCCATGCCTGGCGCGGCGCCGGCGCCAAATGGATCCCGCTCGACCTCGGAGACGTGCCCGATATCCCAGAGGGCGGCCCAACCAAGGCGAAGGCCGGCCCCAACACCTTCATCCTCGTACGAACGGGCGACGCGATCCATGCGCTCCACGAGACCTGCGCCCACGCCGGCGGCCCGCTCGCCGAGGGCACGCTCGTCGACGGCTGTATCCAGTGCCCCTGGCACGGCTCCCGATTCCGCCTCGCGAACGGTCACGTTGCTCGCGGACCTGCCACGTACGACCAGCCTGCCTACGAGGTCCGCCGCGCCGAGTCCGGTGCCGGTTGGGAGGTCCGGCGCGCACCGCGCTGACGACACGTGCCCGGCTGGCGTAGCATCACTATCCCGGCGCGCACTGGCGACGGAGCGCGCAAGGTTTGGGGGGAACGACCGTGAGTCACCTGTCGACCACGATCCGCGTGGAGGCATCGCCCGAGGCCGTCTTCGACCTGATCGCGGATCCGTCGCGAGCTCCGGAGTGGCAGACGCTCCTCGCGGAGATGGGCGAGATCTCCGGGCGACCGGGTGGCGTCGGGTCCAGCTACACCGGCTACTACCGCGTCGCCGGGCGCCGGATCGAGGGCCGTTTCGTCGTGACCGCCGCGGAGCGCCCCAAGCTCCTCCAGGCAACTGGAACGACGCGTGGCGGCTGGACCCGGTGGACGACGTACGTCGATCCTGCGGATGGCGGCGCTGAAGTCCGCGTCGCACTCGAGTACGAGCTGCCGGGCGAGATCGTTCGAAGCGTGCTCGGCATGCTCACCGGGACCCGGGTCCAGCGGGCATTTCATCGGACCTATCTGAATCTCAAGCGGGTCGCGGAAGCCGAAGCCGCCCGAACAGGCGCCGGCCGCGGCCAGATCGCGGACCTGCCTGGATCGGCGGCCAACATCGGCACCGAGTAGCCGGCCGGCCGGGTCGCGTGCGGGTCATCGCGATCCCGGACCCCTCGCTCGTGGTGCTCGTCGGGGCCGCCGGCAGCGGCAAGTCGACGTTCGCCGCCCGCCATTTCGCGGCGGACGAGGTGCTGTCGTCGGACGCGTACCGGGCGCTCCTCAGCGGGAACGAGGCCGACCAGCGAAGAACGCGGACGGCGTTCTCGATTCTCCATCGCGAAGCGGTTCGTCGGCTCGCCGCCGGCCGGCTCGTCGTCGTCGACGCCACGAATATCGAGCATCACGCTCGGCGGGCCCTCATCGACAGAGCCCGTGCGGCCGGCGTGCCGGCCATCGCGATCGTCCTCGCCCTGCTGCCGGGTGTCGTTCACTCGCGAAACGCGGCTCGGACCGAGCGGGTGGTCGACTCCTCGGTTGTTGAGCGGCACCTGGCTCGCTTGGCGGCCGCGCTCGACCACGGGGGGATTGCCGGCGAGGGGTTCGCGGCCGTCCACATCCTCGGATCGGTTGAGGAGATCGCGGACGCTGTGATCGAGCGCAAGCGGCGAGGAGACGGGCCGGTCTAAAGGCAAGAGTCGGCCTAAAGGTGCGGGCCCGGTGCGTCACGAGATGCCGGCCGCCTAAAGGGTCGGGCGCCACGCAGAGGCCCGGAAATGAAGGGTCCCGGTCGGCGAGGACTGGGCGTTCGGGTGATGTCAGGCGGGTCGAGCGGGGCGAGGATGGACCCATCGAACAGCCCGCCGGACCGATCGAAAGGAACGAACGATGGACACCGACATCCGCCGAATGCAGGTCGAGTTCCACCAGCAGCAGCTCCGCAACGAGGCGGCCGTCGAGCGGCTCGCCCGCGGAGCGCAGAATGGCTTCGGCTCGCAGGAGCCGACGGCGCGAATCCCGCGGACGATCGGTGCGCTTCGCCGGCTCATCGGCACCGCAGCCGCGTAGTGGCGACATCAGCGAGCATCACCCAACCAGGACCCAACGGGCCGGCGCCAGCCGGCCCGTTTGCGATGCCGCAGCACGATCCGGTGCCTATGATCGGCCCCATGCCGACGCGGGTTTCCAGTCCTGTCCTCATCGGCCGCGACGCGGAGCTACGTGCCCTCATCGCGGCCTGGGAGGCCGCGGTCGATGGTCGGCCGTCCACCGTCCTCGTCGGCGGGGAGGCCGGGATCGGCAAGAGCCGCCTCGTCGGCGAGCTTGGCCGGGTCGCCCGAGCGGGTGGCGTCGTTCTCGAGGGAGCCTCCGTCAGCCTCGGCGACGACGAGGGACTGCCGCTCGCCCCGATCGCCGACGCGCTTCGCTCGCTGGCACGGCAACTGCCGCCGGAGGCCGTCCAGGATGTCGTGGGTTCGGCTGGCCCCGCCCTCGGCCGCCTCGTTCCGGAGCTCGGCGGCACGATCGATTCGAGCGACGCGGCGACCCGCCCGGACTGGGTCCAGGCGCGAATGCTCGAGGCCGTTCTGGGCGTGCTCCACCGGCTCGGGGAGCGGCAGCCGATCCTGCTTCTCGTCGAGGACCTCCACTGGGCAGACCGCTCGACCCGCGACGTCCTCGCGTTCATCGCCCGAACGGCCCGAACCGAGCGCCTGCTCGTCGTCGGGACCTACCGGACGGACGAGATCCACCGCCGCCATCCCATTCGCCCGTGGCTCGCCGAGATGGAGCGGACGCCGCGCGTCGAGCGACTGACGCTCGAGCGCCTGGGAACCCGGGCCCTGGCCGACCTCGTCGACGCGATCCGGGCCCTGCCGCCGGACGAGGCATTGCTGCGGACCATCGCCGACCGCTCCGAGGGCAACCCCTTCTATGTCGAGGAGCTGCTCGCGGCCGGGGCGACGGAGTCCCACGACGCCCTTCCATCAGACCTCAAGGAGGTCCTTCTCAGCCGCGTCGCCGCCCTGCCGGACGAGGTCGCAACGCTTCTCGGGGTCGCAGCGGTCGCAGGCCGGTCCGTCGAGCACGACCTCCTTCGCGACGTTGCAGCGACGGGCGACGAGCAGCTCGAGGCGGGGATGCGGCAGGCCGTCGAGGCCGGAATCGTCGTCGCTACGGAGGACGGTCCGACCGCGGTCTATGCGTTCCGCCACGCCTTGCTCCAGGAGGCGATCTACGACGACCTGCTCCCGACCGAGCGGCGACGCTACCACGCTAGCTACGCCGCGGCGCTCGGCGGGCGGCCGGTCCCGGACGGCGCTGCCGGCGCAGGCCACTTGGCGGCGCTCGCCCACCATGCCTCGGCGTCCCACAGCCTGCCGGCGGCCCTCGGCGCCTGGGTTGCCGCGGGTCGGGCCAGCGTTGGGGCGTATGCGTTTGCGGCCGGCGGGCGGAGCCTGGAGCGGGCGCTCGATCTCTGGGAGGCGGTTCCGGCCCATGATCGCCCGGTGGGGGTCGACCAGGTCGAGATTCTCTACGAGCTGGCTTTCGCGAGGATGCTCGCCGGCGAGATGAGCGGCGCGGTCGACGCCGCGAGACGTGCGGTCGAGCTCTTCGATCCTGCAGTCGACCCGGTCCGGGCGGCAATGCTCCTCGAGCGTCTCGGCCGGACGTCATGGGTGAAAGGCGACTTCGACAACGCGCTCCGTCCACAGGCCGAAGCTGCGAGACTCCTGGTGGGTCAGCCCGCCTCGCCGGCCGTCGCGCGTGTCTTGAGCGGCTACGGCGGGGCACTGATGCTGCGCGGCCACTATCGCCGCGCCTTCGAAGTCTCGACCGAGGCCATCGAGGTCGCTCGATCCGTGGGTGCAGAGCAGGCCGAGCTCTATGCACTCAACACCCTCGGTGTCGCCGTCGCCCAACTCGGCGACTGCACCGAGGGCGTCGAGATCATGCGCCAAGCCTTTGAGCGAACCAAGCGGCTGAACGATCTGCACGATATGGGCCGGGCCTACGGCAACTTCTCGACGGTGCTCCAAATCTGCGGCAGGACCCAGGAGGCAGCGGATCTCGCCGGCGAGGGTTCGGACTGGGCTCGTCGAAACGGAGTGTGGCGAACCTACGGCGCGTTCCTCGATGGGAATCGGGCCGCCGGGCTCATCGATCTGGGTCGCTGGGTGGAAGCACGCGACCTCATGGCGCGGACGGTCGAGGAGGACCCGCAGGGCGTGTCAATCCTCAACCACGCGGTGAATGCCGGTCCATTGGCGGTCCGGATGGGAGATGTCGAGCTGGCCCACACCCTTCTGGGCAACGCTGCCGAGCAGGTCGCTTCCTTCCGGGATGCCCAGTTCACGGGGCCGATCTTCGTCGGGCTTGTCGAGCTCGCCCTACTCGATGGCCGGCTCGACGACGCGTGGGCCACAACGACTGACGGGATGGCTCGGCTGGCCGAGACCGATGACGCTGCGCTTCTTGCGTCCATGCATGCCGTTGCGGCGCGGGTCGCGGCCGATCGTGCCCTCGCTGCGGCGGCCGCACATCGGGGCGCCGAGCGGCAAGCCGCGGTCGCCGATGCGCGGCATTCGGCCGATGAGGCGGCGAGGATCGTTGGCGCGCTCGAGACTGCGAGCGCAATGGCCGCCGAACCGCTGGGCCACGTCGCCACCGCGGTCGCCGAGGCGGCGCGGGCCGAAGGTGGCCCCCGAGCGGCCGGGGCCTGGGCGCGGGCAGCCGACCATTGGGCCGGAGTCGGCCGGCCCTATTACACCGCTTACGCCCGCTATCGCCAGGGCGAGGCGCTGCTCGAGGCCGGCGCTCCTCGCGCCGACGCGACGGCCCTCCTGACCGACGCCCGTGCGACGGCCGAGACACTCGAGGCCGCACCGCTGCTAGGCGCGATCGACGGGCTCGCCCGCCGAGCGAGGCTGACGCTCGCGCCCTTGCCCGTCGTCGATGGAACGGCGGCCGCCGCGCCAGAGATGACGCCCGAGCCGGATTCGGTCGTGGCCGACCCGTTCGGACTGACTGCCCGCGAGCGCGAGGTCCTGGCGCTCGTCGCCACCGGCGAGACAAACCGCCGGATCGCCGAGAGGCTGTTCATCAGCGAGAGTACGGCCGGCGTCCACGTTTCGAACATCCTCGGCAAGCTCGGCGTCACGAGCCGCACCGAAGCCGCCGCCGTCGCGGTCAGGCTCGGCCTGGCGGAGTGACGTAGGGCTGGCTGCTCAGCCCGCCGAGCCCGCACTGATCAGCACGATCGCCGCGACCGCGGCGGCGATGCCGACGGCGTGGGTCCGGGTCACGCGCTCACCGAGGAAGGCGACCGCGAGGAAGATCGTCGTCACGGGGTAGAGCGACGACAGCGTGGCCGCGACGTCGAGCCGGCCCGCCTGGGTGGCCAGTACGTAGCAGGCGTTGCCGACCATGTCGAACAGGCCGACCGCCACGGCGATCGTCGCCAGCCGGCGTGGCATCCGCCACGACCGCCGGCCCACCAGCAGGACCGCCACGATGACCGTCGCCGCGGCGACCTTGATGACGACGAGCGGGCCAAAGACCTGGCCGTCCGGCAGCTCCCCGGCCAGGATGTTGAACGCGCCGATACCCAGCCCGGCGACGATCGCGAGCTCAATCCCGGATCGGGATCCGCTCGTCCCCGGCACCCGTGAGACGAGGACGACGGCGACGAGTGCCAACACGATGCCAGCGAGAACGGGCGTTGCCGGCAGACCGTCCCTGAGAATGCCGGCGACGACCGGCAGGACGGCCGCGATGAGCCCGGTCACAGGCGCGACGACGCCCATCCGGCCGACCGCCAGTCCGTGATACAGCCCCACGATCCCGATCGTCACGGCGACGCCGGCAGCCACGGAGATCGCGATCGTGGCTGGCGTAGGCGTCGGCTCTCGAGCCACGATCGCGAGCGCGATGTAGACGAGCATGCCGACGACCTGGACGATCAGCGACACCCCGAGGACCGGGGCCCGTCGGCTCGCCCAGCCGCCACCGAAGTCGCCCGCGCCCCAGGCGATCGCGGAGGCGAGACCGAAGACGACGACCGCCGAGCCGGGCCCGAACGGCTCAGGCGTGGGCGAGACCCTCTGGTTCGGCGCCCGCGCCGACGAGGTCATCGACCTCCGTCGGCCCTGCAAGCGGGACGACCGCATCGGCCGAGGCGTCGTAGCGATCCGACGTGGTCAGGTAGATGACCTGGAAGTCGCTTGCGACGTCGCGCAGGAGCTCGAGGGCGCGGCTGGCGCGGGCGTCGTCGAGGGTCACGAACGGGTCGTCGAGGATCAGTGGCGGTCGCTTGTCGCCGGTCACGAGGCGGACGAGCCCGATCCGGGCGACGAGATAGACGAGATCGAGGGTCCCTTGGCTGAGCGAGGTGACGTCGACCCAGTCTCCGCGCTCGGGCGCGTAGAGCCGGATGTCGAGGGTCTTGTCGTCGACCTGGACGCGCCTGTAGCGGCCCTGGGTCACCCGGTCGATGTCGGCGACCATCTTGCGCTCGAGATATCGGGTCGCCGAATTCATCGTCGCCTGCTCGGCGCGCTCGATCTCACTCAGGGTCCGCTCGAAGATCCGCGCTCGGCGCTGGAGCGCGGCGAGCTGCTCCTGCCAGGCGGCGAGTCGTTCGGCGTGCGCGGCGACGGCTTCGGCATCGACCGCGTTGGCCTCGACCCGCGCCCGGGCGTTCGCCTCGTCGTCGCGCGCTCGCTCGAGCGCAGCCTCGAGATCCCGGACCTCCACCTCGAGCCGTTCGCGGGCCCGCGGCTCGCTGGCGATCGGACCGAGGGCCTCGAGGGCGTGAGTCTTCTGTTCGATCTCGAGTGCGGCCGTGTCGCGCAAGCCGGGCAGCGCCTCGATCGGTTCCTTGCCGACGAGCCCCTCGAGCTGCGCCGTAAGCCGCTCGATGCGGGACACGTGCTCCTGCTCAGCCTCGAGAAGGGCCTCGGCCGCCGCCAGATCGTCAAGCCCGACGCCGGCAAGCTGTTGCACGGTGTCGGCTTCCGCCTGCTTCAGCTCCTGCTCCATCTCGGACCGGCCGCGCAGCCGGCGGTTGATTTCGTCTTCGCGCAGCTCGTTGTTCATCCGGTCATTGCGGCGCAGCCAGAAGGCAACGAAGGCGAGAATGAAACCGATGCCGGCAATCGCGCCGCCGATCAGCTGGGGCGCGGTGCCGAGATCGAGGACCTTGGTGAGACGTGCCGCGAACGTCCCTCCCGCGAGCACGACGCCGAGCAGGACGAGGAGGATCGCGACCCGGGAAAGCGGACGCCACGTCGGCTCCGCAGGAACCTCGAACTGGACAGCAACCTCACCGGACAAGGCCGCGCGCAGCTCCCGGATCGTCGCGTCGAGCTTGCGCAGGCGGCCCGTCACCTGTTCCAGGACCGCCAGTGGATTTGGCGATGGGTGACTCGTATGGAGGCCGGCCAGCTCGTCGGCGGTCTTGACGGCGTTGCGGAAGCGTTCGAATCGCTCCTGCGCCCCTACGCGCTCGGCGGTCAAGCGCTCGGCCTGGCGAGCCTTCTCCAGCATCGACCGACGTTCTGCGAGGTCAGCATCGGATGCCGCCCGGCGCTCCCTCGACCCGGACAGCGTGTCGCGATCGCGCTCCAGCTGGGCTAGGGCGAGCTCGCCCTGCTCGACCGCGGCCCGCTCCTGGTCGACGGCCTCCTCGGCGACCTTGAGGCGGCCGGGGTTCTTGGCGCCCTTCGTGCTCAGGTCGAAGATCGCCCGCTCAAGCTTCCGCTTGGCTCGCGAGGTGCCGCGGTCTGCGCCGCTGATCGAGGCCTGGAGACGGTCACGGAGGGCAGCTTCGTCCCGATCGAGATCGGCCAGCTCGTGATGTCGGATCGAGGCCGTCGACCGGAAGAAGGCCTCCGTCGGGATGCCCGTCAACTCGGCGAGCGCCTGGTCGGCCAAGGTGGGGTCCGTGATGACCTGGCCGCCGATCTCGAGCCTGACGGTGCCTTTGGCGCCACGGAAGGCCTTCTCGATCGAGCCGTGCTGAACGCCGTTCTCCTCGTCCTCGATCTCGAAGTCGATGGCGATGACGGGACGAGCCTCGAGCGACGCATCCCAAGAGCGGAAGCCGTCCATCTCCGCCGCGTTCGAGGTCGCCTTCTTCGTGAGAATCAGCTCGAGCGCTCGCTGGATCGTCGTCTTGCCGGCCTCGTTCGGGCCATGGATGATCGTGAGGCCCGGGGCGAGCGGCACCTCGAACTCGCGGTAGCGGCGGAAGTCCCGAACGCTGAGCTTCGTGATCCTCATCCGGCAAGGCGCCCGCGAGCCGTGGTCACAGCGTCACCTCGTGGCCGGCCAGCAGCAGGCGCCCGAGCCGGAGAACGTCGCGGAGCTCGGCTGCCTCGCCGCTCGAAGTGCCCGCAGGATCGGCCTCGAGCTCGGCGATCCGGGCCTCGACGTCGCGAATGAATGCGCCGGCGATCGTATCGGGCGAGGGGAGGCTGCCCGGCGACAGGGCCGGGACCGACGCGTCGCGGACCCGGACCCGCAGGAACGAGTCATTCAGCTGCTCTTCGACCTCCGTCGTGTCGAGGTCGAGCTCGTCCGGCCGAACGCCGGTGAGGCGCACCTCGAGAACAAGGTTCCTGTCGCCCTTCTTGAGGAGCGTGCCGACGAGTTCCGGCTGGGTCTTGATCCTCGCGGCGTCCAGCTCGAGCTTCTCGAAGCGGGTCAGGCCGACGCGCCGCTCCTCGACGGTGATCGTCCGGGAGAGGCCCTTCTCCTCGAGGGTCACGAGGAGAACGTTGCCCGCCCCATCCTGATTGACCGCGACCGGTTCCGGGGCGCCCGAATACGCATACGTCGTGGTGCCTGCCTTCCCCCGCTGGACCGAATGCCAGTGCCCGAGCGCGAGATAGTCGAGGCCCGTGGCCGCGATCTCCTCCTTCGTGACGACGACCTCGTCGCGATCGGTCCGATCCGGGATGGCCAGCGAGCCGTGGACCATGCCGACGCTCCACGTCGGAGCGCCTTCCTCCACGCCGACGCGAAGGTCGCGGAGCGGGCTATGCGGGGCCCGCTTCGTGGCGAAGACGGTGCCGTGGACGATCAGGTCCAACGCGGCCAGATGGACGGACGGCCGATCCGGCGTCAGGACCGTGACGGAATCGTCGTCCGGCGCGGCCCCCGCCATCGCCGCGAGGTCGTACGAGCGGTAGATCGATGATCGGTCGTAGCAGTCATGCGTGCCCGGAAGGATGACCGTCCTGATTCGGGCCGCTCCGAGCCGCTTGAGCTCGGCGGCGACCCGCTCCACGGAGCGCTTTGGCTGGGTGTTGGAGTCGAACAGGTCGCCCGCGATCAGGACGACATCGACCTTCTCGTCGATGGCCAACGAAATGGCCGCCCGGAATGCTGCGAATTGCCGCTCGCGCTGCGTTGCGGCCGCATCCCCGAGATCTGCGTGGCGTGCACCGAGGTGGACGTCTGCGGTGTGAAGCAATCGGAGCATCCGGTTGCGGCTGGCCTCCCTGTCCCGTCACGGCCGGAGCGACGAGGCGAGGTGTCCGATGCCCCGGCGACCCCGCCGG
>JANMPL010000336.1:0-15069 GCA_031369845.1 Chloroflexota bacterium | reverse complement strand
CGCGGAACCGGAGCTTGCCGAACGGCAGGGCAAAGTCGTCGGCGATGACGAGCAGCTCGGTGTCGGCCGGCCGGAGCTCGAACATGTTGAAGCGGTTGGCCGCCTTCGACGTCCCGTGGCGGACCCATTCCTCGACCGCGTCCGCGCCGGCGTCGAGGAGCTCGTCCAGCCGCTGGCGCTCGTCGGGCGCGAACGGCGTCAGAACGTGGTCGACGAACCCGCGACCCGGCGCCCCGATCCCGATCCGGAGCCGGCTGAACTTCTCGGTGCTCAGTTCGTCGATGATCGAGCCGAGGCCGTTGTGCCCGCCGGGACCGCCCCCCTCGCGGAACCGCAGCTTGCCGAACGGCAGCGCGAAGTCATCCGCGACGACGAGCAGGTCGACGAGCGGGGCATGCTCGCGGGAAAGCACCTTGCGCACGGCAAGGCCCGACTCGTTCATGAACGTCAACGGCTTGACGATCATGAGGTCGAGCCCGCGATAGCGCCCCATCGCGATGGCCGCAGCGTCGCGTGTGCGGCCCTTGCCCTCCCAGTCGGCCCGCTCCGCGATCCGGTCGAGGACCATCCAGCCGATGTTATGGCGCGTCTTCGCGTATTGGTCGCCCGGGTTTCCCAGGCCGACGACGATCTTCACCCGTCCTCCGTCGCAGGGGCGCGAATCGCACGCCGAAGGGGCCCGATCCCGTCCGGGAGGGCCCGCGGCGATGGTAGCAGCGATCCGTGAGGCGGCACCCGCCCGCCCGTCGCGGCCCCCGGCTCCCGGCCCCCGGCCCGACACCCGATAGTCCGATATCGCACGCCGGCCAAAGTCACTTCCTTTCCCCACCTGCTCCGATATCGGAATCCGGAATCGGACGACCTGGCGGGAGGGGCGAGATGGCCGGCTAAGCGCGGGTAAAGTGCGGGCGAAGCGGCCTCTGGCACGATCGCCCGATGACCGAGTTCGACGAATTCGACGCGTGGCCGCCGGAGCGGCCTGGCCGACGAAGCGATCCGTCGATCTGTCGATCGGTGCACGGCGCCTATCACGCGCTTGAGCGAAGGCTGCAGATTGCAACGCGGGAACACGGGCTGGGAACGTCTGAGGCGATCGTTCTCGCGTACCTGCTCCGTCAGCCGGGATGCGCCGCCGCCCTGGTGCGGCATGCCCTCGGATTGCATCGGTCGACGCTGTCGAGCTTGCTCGATCGCCTCGAACGCAAGGCTCTCATCCGCCGCACGCAGAGCTCGTTCGATGGCCGCCGGCTCGAGATCGACCTGACGCCCGCTGGGAACATCGCGGCAGCGATCGCCGATGACGTCATCCGGGACGTCGAAGCCGAGCTCGCGGAGTTCACGTCGGCCAGCCAGCGGCGCGGCGCTGAGTCTGTGTTCGCTGCGTGCGTTGCCATCACACGTCCGGGCGGCGTCCTCGACCTCTGATCGTCCCGCGTCAGTCCGAAATCGGCGTCCGGATTCGGAGGATCGGGCGGGACGGAAGTGATTTCCAGCGGCGTTCGATATCGGACGATCGATCGGATGGCCGGGTGGGATGAGCGCGGAGCCCCTCAGTCGGCCAGAAGCCGACGCTCGAGGTCGCGCATCGCGGCCTCTTCGGCTGGATCGGCGTGGTCCCAGCCGCAAACGTGGAGGGTGCCGTGGGTGACGAGGAGGCGGAGCTCGTCGGCCACCGACCAGCGGACGTCGCCCGTCTGGCCGCCCAGGCCGGCGGCAGCCTGTTCGGCCGCCCGCTCGACCGATACGACTACGTCGCCGAGGTGCAGCCGGCGACCAGGCGGCGTGGCAAACGCGGGCGGGGCGGCGGGCGAAGAGGGCGCGGGGAACGACGAAGCCGGCAGCATCGGAAACGACAGTACGTCGGTCGGTCCGTCGCCGCCGAGGTGGGTGCGGTTCAGCTCGGCGAGCTCCGTATCATCGGCGAGGATCAGGCCGATTGATGCTGGCGACGGGGCACCCGCGGCGTCGAGTGCTGAAGCCATGGCCCGGGCCAGGCTAGAGATGCGGATGATTGGATCGATGCCGTCTCGGATCGTGACATCGATCCGCCAGGGCGACAGGTAGATCGTGCGCTCGGTCACGCCCCGGTGCCGGTGCCCGTCCCTCGACGCGACTCCAGCTCAACGACTTTGTTCTGCGGGTACGCGATGCGCTGGTGGTACATCCCGAGTAGCTGCCCGACGAAGGCCTCCCGGATCTTCTCGATGTCGCGAAGCGTGAGGTCGCACTCGTCGAACTGCCCGTCCGACAGGCGCTCGTCGATGATCCGGGCGACCATTGCCCGGATCGCCGGCTCGTCGCGCGACGCGAGTGATCGAACCGATGCCTCCACGCCGTCGGCCAGCATGATGAGCGCCGCTTCCTTCGATTGCGGCTTGGGCCCTGCGTGGCGGAATTTCCGCTCCTCGACGCCCGCGGCCGCCTTGGTACCCTCCGGCGTCATCGGTCCACCAAAGGGCTCGGCTGCCAGGCCGCGAGCCCGTGCATAGAAGTAGCTCATGATCGCCGTCCCGTGGTGCTGTGGGATGAACGCGATGAGCGCTTTCGGGAGCTTGTTCTTGTAGGCGACGTCGATGCCCTCGGCAACGTGCTGCTTGAGGATCTGGGCCGAGACCTCCGGGTCGAGCTCGTCGTGGATGTTCTCGCCGCCAGCCTGGTTCTCGATGAACGCCAGCGGGTTGGCCAGCTTGCCGATGTCGTGGTAGTAGGCCGCGACGCGCGTCAGCAACGGGTCGGCGCCGATCGCCTCCGCCGCCCGTTCCCCGAGATTGCCGACCATGAGCGAGTGGTGGTACGTCCCGGGCGTCTCGACCAGGAGCCGGCGCATGAGCGGCTGCGACGGGTTCGCCAGCTCGAGGAGCTGGAAGACCGTGAGAATCCCGAACAGGCTGCCGAGGACGGCGAACGAGCCCACCGCCGCGACGGCCGCCCCAGCCGCGGACACACCCGACGCGCCGACAAGCTCAAGGAGGCCTCTGGCGTCATGGCGACCAAGGAGGGCAAAGGTCGAGACGACGAGGACATTCGCGACGGCCACCGCGAGGCCCGCCTGGACGAAGACCTGCAGCCGATCGCCCCGTCGGATCGTGATGATCCCGGCGAGGCCACCGACGAGGATGTAGGCCGCGTATTCCAGCGAGTTGTCGCTCGGGTTCAGCGCCCCGCCGAGGAGCGCGATCACGACCATGACGAGCGTCGCCACGCCGGCATCGAGGAGGATCGCGAGGAGGATTCCCGCGGCGGCGGTCGGAACGATGAACGGCAGTCCGGCGCGGCCGGAGGTGGCCTTCAGGGCGATGGCCGTGCCGACGAGGATCAGGCCGATGAGCAGCAGCGCGTTGTTGCGGTGCCAGTACTCCGGCCGGAAGCGCCAGATCCAGGCGAGGATGAGGCCGACGACGAGGATCGAGAGGAAGAACCACCCGCCAAGCCGGGCGACGTCGGGGCGCGCATTCCGGAGGCCGTAGTGGTCGATCGCCTCGAGCTGAGCGGCGGTGATCTTCTCGCCGCGTTGAACGATCGTCTCGTTCTGAGCGAGCGCGACCTTGAATGGCTCGATGGCATCGGCCCGCTTCGTGCGCTCCTGCTCAGTCAGAGTCGAGCTGTAGGACGAGTTCGGCACGATGAGCGGGGAGATGATGTCGGCCGCGAGTGTCCGTTCTTCGGGTTCGAGCCCTCCCGCCATCTGGCCCGATAGCTCCGCCTGGACGGGAGCAACATCCGAGTCGCGAAGCTCCCCGCGTTCCGTCACTTCGAGGACTCGCGACGACTCTGCCCGTACCGTCGCCCACTTTTCCGGCGTGAGAGCTCTGAGCGTTGCTCGCACGGGCTCCGGCAGGTCCGGCAGGGCCGCGGCGAGCAAGGTCGCCTTCTGGTCCGCGGGGGTGGCTTCAGCGAACGCCTGGTCGACCGGGCGGACGCGCACGTCAAACTCGCGAAGCTGCTTGTCGGCGGTGGCGCTTGCCTTGCCCGTCGTGAAGTCGTAGACCGGGTCGACCCCGGTCCGGGCCGCTTCCCTGCGCAGGTTCGTCTCGACGGTGCTGACGTACTCGTCGGCTCGCGGCGCGACGATGTCAGCCGTGGCCACGGTCCCGACGTCCACCTGCAGCCGCTGCGAGACGAAGTCGACGCCGAGGATCGTCGCGAGGACGACGATCAGGGCCATCGCGGCGATCCCGAGGCGAACGACCTCGCGCCTGCTGAAGGACGCGGACGGGTCGGCCGGTCGAGTCAGCACGGCGTCGGCCCAGTTGAGCGCCTGGTCACGTGGCGTGCCCGCCAGTGTCGTGGACCGCGAGATCTGCGGCCGCCAGGGTCCGCGCGACGAGCTCGCTCACCCGCTTCCCGTCGGCGCGGCCGCGGGTCCTCGGGGAGAGCCAGCCCATGACCTTGCCCATGTCACGCGCCGATGACGCGCCGGTCGCGGTGATTGCTTCGCCGACCAGCGCCTCGATCTCGGCCTCGCTGAGCTGCGGAGGCTGGAACTCGGCGAGGATGGCGATCTCCGCCTCTTCCTTCGTCGCGAGATCCTCGCGGGCGCCCTTGCGGAACGCCTCCACGGACTCGCGGCGGGTCTTGACTTCGCGCGTGATGACTGCGGCATAGTCGTCGTCGCTGAGCGTCCGCTTCTCGCGTTTCTCGATGCCGTACGCCGCGTGCTGGACCATCCGCAGGACGTCGCGGCGCAGCGCGTCACCCGACCGCATAGCAGCGGCGATGTCGGACTGGACCCGTTCTTGAAGGGACACCGGAATGGCTACCTCGGGCGGGACGGGTGGCGAGGCCACACCGCCTGGAACGCCCTGGGGCACGCTGGGCTGGCTAGTGCGAGCCGCGACTCGTTCGTGAGTCGTGTGGCTCAGCCGGCCTGCGTTCGGGCGTTCTTCTTGCGCTTTGCTTCCTTGCGCTTGCGCTTCACGCTCGGCTTCTCGTAATGCTCGCGTCGGCGAGCCTCCGCGAGAATGCCGCTCTGCTGGATCTTCTTGTTGAAGCGGCGCAGGGCGCTTTCGAACGTCTCGTTCTCACCCACTCGGACTTCTGCCAATCCCGGTTCACCTCCTCAGGCCTGGTGTCTCGTCTCCGAACGTCGTGCTCGCGGCCATCCGGCTCGACGCCGCCCCGACCGTTTTCCTGCGCACGCGCGCTCCCGGCCGACAGGCTGGCGGAGTGTAGCCGAGCCCCCGAACCGGGTCAAACCCCTCGCCGTGCTCATCTGCGACTTACCATCCTTCCGATGAGCACTCTTCTGGACCTCTTCGACGAGGCGGTCAAGCGGTTTGGCGACCGGCCTGCGCTGGCGCTCGACGGCGACAAGGAGTCGGGCCTTGGGTGGACGTACCGCGAGCTTGGGCGGCGCAGCCGGCTCGCTGCGTGGCGGCTCCGTGCGGCGGGCCTCGAACCGGGTGATCGGGTGCTCACGTGGTCGCCCGCGACGCCGCAGCTCCCAGCCGCGTACTACGGCGCGATCCGAGCCGGGCTCGTGCTCGTCCCGCTGGACCTCCGGATGGCGCCCGACGCGATCGAGCGGATCGCGGCCAGAGCGGAAGCGAAACGGCTGATCCTCGGTGCGGGCCAGGGACCGGACATGCCCGATCCGCGCGAAGCCGGACTGCACGAGTTCCCGACGATCCGGCTCGACGAGCTGACGGCCGACGCGGACGAGTCCTTCCCGGCCGACTGGGAGCAGCAGCTCGATGCCTGGCCGCGCCCGGCCGATACCGACATCGTCGAGCTCATCTTCACGTCGGGCACGACCGGCACGCCGAAGGGCGTGATCCTCGCCCACGACAACATCGTCGCCTCGGTTCGGGCAATGCATCGCGTGGTCCCGCCGATCGAGCATCGGGTCGTCTCGCTGCTGCCGCTGTCGCACCTCCTCGAGCAGGCCGTGGCGCTCTTCTATGCGCTCGACGTCGGCGCCGACGTCCTCTACGTCCGGAGTCGAAACCCGCGCGTCATCTTCGAGGCGATCCGGCGCCACCGCACGACGTCGATGGTCGTCGTCCCCCAGATCCTCGAACTGTTCTGGGCGGCCGTCGAACGCGAGGTCCAGAAGTCGGGCAAGGCGACATCGTTCGGTCGGCTCCGTCGAGTCGCCCGACACCTGCCATACGCACTGCGTCGACTCATGTTCCGGCAGGTCCATGCCAGGCTCGGCGGCGGGTTCCGGCTGTTCGTGAGCTCCGGTGCGTTTCTGGCGCCTGCGCTCCAACAGGCCTGGGAGGACCTCGGGGTCGTCGTGATACAGGGCTACGGGGCGACCGAGACCGGCTTCGGGACGTGCACGACCCGCGAAGATCATGGGCTCGGGACGGTCGGGCGGCCGATGCCGCCGGTCGAGATGCGGCTCGCCGACGACGGCGAGGTCCAGTTCCATGGCCCGACCCTGTTCAAGGGCTACTGGCATGACCCCGCTACCACAGCCGCCGCCTTCACCGACGACGGCTGGTATCGGACGGGCGACATCGGGCGGCTCGACGACGACGGACGCCTGATCCTCATGGGCCGGACGAAGGACATCATCGTGCTGCCGAACGGCCTGAACGTGTATCCCGAGGACATCGAGAACGCGCTCCGAGTGGCCGGCGTGCGGGACTCGGTCGTCGTCGAGACGCGTCCGGGGCGAATCGAGGCGATAGTGCTGGCCCCGAGGGACGCCAAGTCCGACGATGCTGCCGTCCGAGAGCCGATCCAGGCAGCAGTCAAGGCCGCGAACGCGGCCCTCGCGGTTCACCAGCGAGTTGCCGCGTTCCGCGTCTGGCCCGAGGACGACTTTCCGCGAACCCACACGCTCAAAGTGAAGCGCGATGTCGTCCGGCGCTGGGCGGCCGACGAGGAACCGCTGCCAGTTCGCGAGGACGCCGGCTAGGAGCGGGCGTCGTGAGCGGATCCCGACGTCAGCGCGGCGGCGCGAACCCGATGCCGATCGACGCGAGGGCCTCGGCGATCGTCTTCGAGCCAGGATCGGGCGAATTCGACGGCGACCAGCTGTAGACAATGAGCGTCGTGCCGAGTTGGCGGATCGCGTGCTGCGCGTCGGGCGGGAATTGGATCCGGCCGGCGCCGGTTCCGATGTAGCCCGCGAACTCGTTGCCCGCGTCGACTGCGGCCGCCGAATCGCGGAATTCGTAGACGACGATGTTGCCGCCGTCGGGGTCGGCCGGGAGGAGGACCTGGAAGACGGCCCGCGGCGCGCTCGCGAGGCTGGCCGATTCCGGGGGCCGGAATGGCCGCTTGGCATCGTCGAGCTGAAGGCTCGACGGGGAGAGGGCCGAGGCGATTGCCGCCCGCGTCTGGGCGACGGCGGGCGAGACGGTCGCGGCCGGACCGATACTCGAGGGCGGGAACGTCACGACCTTACCGGACGCTCCGAGCCCGCAACCGCCGATGAACAGGCACAGCACCAGTGCGGCGCGCACCCTCATCCCGGTGGCCATTCGAACGGGCGGCCGCCGAGCAGATGGAAATGGAGATGGTCAACCGTCTGGCCGCCCCAGCGGCCGACGTTCGAGACGAGCCGGTAACCGTCTTCGGCGATCCCCTCGATCCTCGCGAGATCCGCGGCGGTTGCGAACAGTCGCCCGAGCAGCGGCCCGTGCTGCTCTGTCAGGTCGGCCGCGGAGGCGATGTGATCGCGGGGGATGACGAGGATTTGGGTCGGGGCCCGCGGCGCGACGTCGCGGAACGCGACGACGAGATCGTCCTCGTGGACCTTCGTCGAGGGCAGGGTGCCCGCGACGATCCGGCAGAACAGGCACTCGGGATCAGCGGCCATGCATCACTCCTGAGGTTGCCGACCCGACAGGCGGCGCGACGGCACGGGCAAGCGCCAGGATGCGGCCGACGACGCGATCAGGCGACGCGCTGTCGATCGACTCGACGAGGACGCGGCCGATGCCGTTGGCGACGGGCAGGGCGTCAGCGGCGCGGGCAGCAACGAGCGTGTGATCCGTGGCGTGGCCGACCCACCGCCCGTCGGCCAGCCGCTCCTCGAACAGCACGTCGCACTCGGCGCCAACGTGGCGTGCCGCCCAGCGTGCCCGCGCGTCCGCGGCGACCGCAAGCAGCTCGGCCGCGCGCCGCTTCTTCGTCGGCTCGTCGACGTGTCCCGCCATCCGCATGGCCGGCGTGCCCGGTCGCGCCGAGTAGCGGAAGACATGGAGCCCGGCGAAGTCGATCGACCGGATGAACGCGAGCGACCGTTGCCAGGCCGCGTCGTCCTCGGTCGGGAAGCCGACGATCACGTCGCCGTGGATCGCGACTCCGGGAACCGCGAGACGCACCCGCTCGACGACCGCGGCGTACTCCGCCGACAGGTAGCGTCGGCCCATGCGCCGCAGGACGCCGTCGTCGCCCGACTGCAGTGGCAGATGAAGGTGGGGCATCGTCCGCGGAGCGCCGTCGGACCAGACCCGGAGGAGCTCGTCGTCGACGTGCTGCGGTTCAATCGACGAGAGCCGGATCCGCTCGACGTCGGTGTCCTCGAGGAGGCGCCGGACGAGGCCCGCCAGCGTCAGCGCCGATCGCGTGTGCGCGCCGCGCCTGCCCCGCTCGGACCAACCGCCGTCGTACGTCCCGATGTTGATCCCCGTCAGGACGACCTCGCGATGGCCCGCGCGAAGCGCGCGTCGGACGTCCTGTAGGACGGTCTCCGGGGAGAGACTCCGCTCCGGCCCCCGCGCCGCCGGGATGATGCAGTAGGTGCAGAAGAACGAGCAGCCGTCCTGGACCTTGATGAACGCCCGCGTCCGCTCGCCGGCGGCCCGGCCGTCGGCGATCCCGTCGATCTCGACGCCCGACAGCGTCGGCAGCGCCCGATCGAGGCCTTCGCCCACGTCGGGCCTGGCGTCGCCCACGAGCGCCGCCAGCTCCGCGAGAAGGCCGTCCTTCATCCGGTTGTCGATGAGCCGCGCCGCGGGATCGGCCGCCGCGAATGCCTCCCGTCCGACCTGGACTGAGCAGCCGGTCACGACGATCTGCGCATCCGGATTCGCCCGGCGGGCACGCCGCACGGCCTGGCGCGACTTCTGATCGGCCGTTGAGGTCACGGTGCAGGTGTTGACCACGACGAGGTCGGCGCCTCCAGCGCCATCGACGACCCGGATACCGCGCTCGCGGAAGAGTCGGGCGGCCGATTCCATCTCGGCCTGGTTGACCTTGCAGCCGAGGTTCGCGATCGCGGCCGTCTGGACGGTGTTCACCACAGCTGCGGCTTCGTGCTCATGAGGAAGCCGATCGTCCCGACCAGCGCCGCCATCGCGTAGCTGACGTACCGCTGCCGCTTCGCGCGGGCCAACCAGACCCGGTCGTCCGGAGCCGCGCGGACGCCGATGAGCCGGCGGAGGTTCGGGCGCTGGATGAAGAACGCGAGGGCGAGGTTCGCGGCGTAGATCGCGAGAGCCACGAGAAGCCAGGGCTGGCGGAGGAGGGAGCTGCCGAGCACGGTGACGAGGGCGATCCCGGTGGCCGCCAGGCCGAGGCCGATGATCACCGTGCCGTGCGCCTGCATCCAGAGGAGGAACCGGACGAACCGATTGGGGCTCTCGGCGGCCGCCCGGCGGGTCCTGAGCGCGAACGGCAACAGGATCGACGGCAGGAACAGGCTCACGGCCAGGGCGATGTGGGTAACGAGGAGAACGGGAAAGAACGCGGGCATCGCACCGATTGTAGGCGGGCGGGCGCCTCGGCCATCCCCGCGCTCCTCAGCGCCGGACCGCCTCGATGGCGACCCACTCCCCTTCCTCCGACCGACCGGCGACATCGAGGCCGGCCCTCGAGAAGGAGTCGCGCACCTCGGGTTCACGGTCGATGAAGATTCCGGATGCGAGGAGGACGCCGCCGGACCGCAGCTCGTCGCGGAGCAGTGCACTGAGATCGACGAGGAGGCTGGCGATGAGGTTGGCGAGTACGACGTCGAACGGCCCCGCGCCGGACGGCAGGCTGCCTTGTCGCGCGTCGATCCGTCTCGCCAGCCGATTGCGGGCCGCGTTGGCCGACGTCGCCTCGACCGCGATCGGGTCCGTGTCGAGCCCGAGGGCCCGGGGCGCACCGAGCTTGACGGCGGCAATCGCAAGGATCCCGGATCCGCAACCGACATCGAGAACGCGAGCTCCCGCGAGCAGGCCGCGGTCGGCGAGCGACTCCACGCCGGCCAGGCAGAGGCGCGTGGTCGGGTGAAGTCCCGTCCCGAACGCCATCCCCGGATCGAGGGCGAGGACGACGTCGTCGGGCGATCTGCGATGGCGACGCCACGTCGGGCGGATGACGAGCCTCCGTCCCACCCGGAGGACGGGGAAATGGGCTTTCCACGCCTCGGCCCAGTCGGCCTCGGGAACGAGGCGCGTCGTCAGCTCGCCGATCGGGCGGAGGCCGAATGCCTGGAGGTGACCGAGCGCCTCGGATGCCTCGGCGGCCAGTCGCGCGGCCGACTCCCGGTCGCCGGCGGGCAGGTAGGCGCGGACGATCGCCGGCCGTGTGGGGTCGACGCGGGCACCCAAGCCCTCGTCAGTCAGCTCGAACGCCGGTTCTACGCTCGTCCCGGCCGGCGCGCTCCGCCCGAGGATCTCCGCGACGGCCTCGACTGCCTCGATATCTGCCGCTACCGAGAGCTCCAGCCACGCACCCGTGCTCGCCCCGCCCGAGCGGGCTTGGGACATCACCCGAGCCCGAGCTTCTCGCGCAATCCGCCGCTGTTGGGCGCGACCGACTCACCGGTCTCCTCGGCGTATTCGTTGAGCAGCTCACGCTGTCGCTTCGAGAGCTTCGCCGGGACGACAACGTTGACGAAGACATGGAGGTCGCCGCGGGACCCCGCCCGCCGGAGGTGCGGCACGCCGCGCCCACGCAAGCGGATCTCCGTGCCAGGCTGGGTGCCCGACTTGATCTCGACTTCCTCCTCGCCCTCGATCGTCGGAATGCGAATCCGCGTGCCGAGGGCGGCCTGGACGATCGAGATGTCAGCGTCGTAGGCGAGCTCCGTGCCCTCGCGGCGGAGGGTCGGATGGGGGGTGACATGAACGGCGACGTACAGGCTGCCCGCCGGTCCCCCGCGCGGCCCGACCTCGCCCTCGTTCGAGAGACGGATCTGGTGGCCCTCGTCGATGCCGGCGGGGACTGTCACCCGAAGGGTCTTGTGGCGCTCCGTGCGGCCGTCGCCGCGGCACGTTTCGCATGGGTCGGTGATCAACTTGCCTTCGCCCTGGCACTTGGGGCAAGTCGTGACGTTGACCATCTGGCCGAGCATCGTCCGGCGCGTCGAGCGGATCTCGCCGCGTCCGCCGCATTGGTCGCAGGTGATGGGTTCGGATCCGGGCTTGGCTCCGCTCCCCGAGCACGTGTCGCAGCGTCCCAGGATCGAGAACTCGATCTCCTTGTCGACGCCCCTGACGGCCTCCTCCAGCGTGATCCGGAGGTCATAGCGGAGGTCCGCCCCGGCGAGTGGATGGCCGCGCCGCGTCCCGGCCTGCGTCCCGCCGAAGAACGCGTCGAAGATGTCGCTGAAGCTGCCGAAG
Source organism: Chloroflexota bacterium (assembly GCA_031369845.1). Classification (GTDB taxonomy): domain Bacteria; phylum Chloroflexota; class Limnocylindria; order Limnocylindrales; family CSP1-4; genus CF-46. Next base: position 3,559 of record JANMPL010000336.1, on the reverse strand, counting down.
CCGCCACTGAAGTCGCCGGTGTCGGCGCCGTCGCCAACCGTCCCGAACATGTCATAGGCCTGCCGCCGCTGCGGGTCGGAGAGCACCTGGTAGGCCTGGTTGATCTCCTTGAACCGCAGATCGGCGCCCGAATCCCGATTGACGTCGGGGTGCCACTGCTGGGCGAGGCGCCGGAAGGCGCGCTTGATCTCGGCGTCCGAGGCGCTCCGCTCGACGCCCAGGACCGCATACAAATCGCGTTCGGTGGCCATTGGGCCCGAAGTCTACGGGAGGTCGGCCGACGGTGCGGCCAGCCGTCTACCATCGGCCGATGACAAGTCGACCACCCTCGCCGGACTTGCCCCGCCTGACAGTCGCCCTGACCATCGATCACGATGCCATCTCCGACTCAGTCCGGCGGGCCGACCCGCCGGTCAAGCTGTCGCACGGCGAGTTCGGGCCGCGGGTTGGGGCGCCTCGGATCCTCGCGCTTCTCGAGCGCCGGGGGATCGCCTCAACCTGGTTCGTCCCGGGCCACACGCTCGAGACCTTCCCCGAGTCGACTGCCGCGATCGTCGCGGGCGGCCACGAGCTCGCCTCGCATGGCTGGTACCACGAGGACTTCTCGGAGCTCGCTGATGACGAGCAGCGTGCGATCCTCTCGCGCTCGTTCGAGGCGGTCGAGCGGGCGGCGGGTGTGCCACCCCAGGGCTGGAGGGCGCCGTACTGGGCGCTCGGGGAGCGGACGCTGGAGCTTGTCGAGGCAGCGGGATTCCGCTACGACTCGTCCCTCATGGCCGATGACTACGCGCTCCACCGCGTGCGCCACGGCGACCGCCACACGACCGCCGATGGCACCCGCTGGGGTCGCGAGAGTGGCCTCGTCGAGGTGCCGGTCTACTGGGCGCTCGACGACTGGCCGCACTTCGAGCCGGGGCCGGGTCGCGACGGCTTGTCGGCGCCGTCCAAGGTCCTGGAGATCTGGATCGGGGAGCTCAGCTACGCTTACGAGCATGCGCCCGGCGGGCTGCTGACCGTGACCGTCCATCCGGAGTGCATCGGGCGCGGCCACCGGATCGCGATGTTGGAACGCTTCATCGACGCGGCCGAGGCGCTCGATGGGGTCGTATTCGATCGGCTCGATCGCTACGTGGCGCGGGCCGCGGGCGCCTGAGCGGGGCACTGGTGGCCTGGCCCGGAAGTCCACGGACGGCCCAACTCGCCTAGAATCGGCCGATCGGAGGATCCCGCCGGTGAACCGCCCACTTCGTATCGCCCAGGTCGCACCACCGCTCGAGCAAGTTCCACCGGAGCGCTACGGCGGAACCGAGCGAGTCATGTACGAGCTCATCGTCGAGTTGGTGAAGCGAGGCCACGAGGTCACCACGTTCGCGTCTGGCGACTCGGAGGTACCGGGGCGACTCATCCCGACGGTCCCGGTCGCGCTGCGACCCGCCGACTTCAAGGGCGACCCGATGGGCTACTTCTTGACGACTGCCCTCGCTGTGCTGGATCGCCAGGACGAGTTCGACCTCATCCACAGCCATCTTGAGTGGACAAGTCTCCTTCTTGCGAGGGGGTCCCGGATCCCGCTTGCCGCAACGTTCCACGGGCGACTCGACCTGCCCTGGGCGAGGGAGCTACTGGGCTCGCCGACGTCGGCCCATCTCGTGGCCATCAGCAACTCCCAGGCCTCGCCTCATCCGGACGTCGATTGGACGATCGTCTACAACGGCCTGACTCTCGCGACAGAACCATTCGATCGTCGCCGGTCGGACGCGCTCTGCTTTGTCGGTCGGGTGGCGCTGGAGAAGGGGATCGTCGAAGCGATGGAGATCGCGAAACTGGCCGGCCGGCAGTTGCGGATCGCGGCCAAGATCGCGCCAACGGGCGAAGAGCACGATTACTACCAGAACGTGTTCCTGCCGGCGCTCAAGGCCGCGGGGTCGTCGGTCGAGTTCATGGGCGAGTTGGCCGCTCCCGAGCGCGACCAGCTGTTCGCCGAGAGCTACGCGGCGCTCATGCCGGGTTCGTGGCCCGAGCCCTTCGGCCTCACCGCTATTGAGGCCCTTGCCACCGGCACGCCCATCCTCGCCCGGCGAGTCGGCGCCCTGCCGGAGATCATCCGCGACGGCGTCGACGGCTTCTTCGGCGACGACGTCACAGAACTTGCGTTCCGCGTCCCGGATATCGAGACACTTGATCGGCGCGCGATCCGGATATCGGTCATCGAGCGCTTCTCGGCGGGCCGGATGGCCGATGGTTACGAAGCGCTCTACCGGCGGATGCTCGGCGCCAAGGGCACCGGCGCGGAGACTGCCGCCGCAGCCGCGACGCCAGCGGGTCAGGGTTAGGCTCGCCGGCGTCGATTTCGGCCGGAGCCTCCCCGATCCTCCGATCTCGCACGTCGCCGGAAGTCACTCTCGCCCGGCGCTGTCCTCCGATTTCGGATTCCGCTTTCGGAGGAGCGCAAGGGAAGCAAGTTATTTGGCGCGACATTCGATATCGGACTACCCGGTCGATTCGGACCATCGCGCAAGGTCGCGGGCTCTGGCAAGAACACTATCGAGCATTTCTGGCGTGAGACGGCGAGTGAACGTGTTCTGCTGGCTCGGGTGGTACGAGCCGATGACGACATAGGGCCCGACACGCGCCGCCGCGCCGTGGCCGAACTTCGGCCGGGGCCGCGGATCGATCCCGCTGACTGCCGCGATCGCACGTAGCGCCGCCTCCCAGCCATACGCCCCGAGCGGCACGATGACCCGGACATCCGCGAGCAGCGCGAGCTCGCGATGGAGGAACGGCGCGCAGTTGTCGCGCTCCGAGGGGAGTGGCTTGTTCGCCGGTGGCGCGCATCGGACGGCCGCCGCGATGTAGGCGCCGCGCAGCTCGAGTCCGTCGTCTGGCCGACGGCCCGACGGCTGGTTGGCCATGCCAACCTCGTACATCGCGGCGAACAGGAAGTCACCCGATGCGTCACCGGTAAAGACGCGACCCGTCCGGTTGCCGCCATGCGCCGCGGGAGCCAGCCCCACGATGAGGATCCGCGCGTCCGGATCGCCAAACCCGGGCACCGGCCGGCCCCAGTACGTCTCGTCGCGGAACCGCGCGACCTTGTCCCGCGCGACGCGCTCCCGCCACTCGACGAGTCGCGGGCAGCGGCGGCAGGCGACGATCTCGGCGGTCAGCCCGGCGAGGGCCGCCCGCCGATCAATGGCCCCGTCCGCCACCCTACTTCAGCAGGAGCTTGTCGAGCCGCCGCGACACGACGAGCAAGCCTCCCACGCCCATCACCCCGAGGTACACGATGTGGAAGAGCGCGCTCGGACCGACGATGCCGACCGCGAGCGAGCGCAGCAGGTCGACGCCCTGGTAGAGCGGCGTCAGCTGGACGAACACCCGCAGTCCTTCTGGGTAGGCCTCAATCGGATAGAACGTCCCGGAGAACAGGAACAGCGGCAGGACGACGAGTTGGATCAGATCAAAGTCCTGCCACGTTCGCATGAATGACGTGGCAGCCATGCCCACGGCCCCGAATGCGAAGCTGATCAGCAACGCCGCCGGCACGGTCAGGATCAGC
>JANMPL010000163.1:0-3254 GCA_031369845.1 Chloroflexota bacterium | reverse complement strand
CCATCGCTTCCTCGCCTACGCCATCGTCGCGCTCACGGTGGCCGGTATCGGCTGGTCGGTCCTTCTCGTCGTCGCGGGGCGGGCGGGAGGGCTCGCCTTCGAGCGGTTCCAGGCCGCAGTCGTCAGTGTGCTCGTCGTCGGCGGCGCGAGCGGGCTGGTCCTGCTCGCGACCGGCGCACGCCCGGCCGAGGGGTTACACCTGCTTTACGCGATCGTAGTGATCGCGCTGATTCCGCTGGCTCGCTCGTTCCTCGGTCGAGCGAACGGCCGCGGCGCGGCGGGGCTGCTGCTCGTGGCGTTCGTGGTCCTCGGCGGGGTCGTGTACCGGCTCTTCACGACTAGTTGAGGCCCGGATGGCTGCGCCCCGGACAGCCGCACGCCGGAATGCCGCGCCCCTTCTATGCGAACTCGTGAGGGGACTCCGCTGGCCCGACATTCGGCTCGCCACGACCGCCAAGTCTGCGCCCTGGATCCGGATCCGGTTAGCACGGGTCGTCGTTGCACGAAGTCGACAACCATACGGAGGCGACGGCTGGATCGAGGAGACAGGTCAGTCGGCGTCGTCACACCGGACTAGCAGGATGCCATGAAGCTCCGGGAAATGGGCGATCTCGGATCAGCGCAGCTGAACGCTCGGGGTCTCCCGCGCCTCCGCCTCTGCCTCGAAGAACCCGCGGGGCGTGAAGCCCATGGACCCGGCCATGAGCCGTGCCGGGAAGGTCGTGATCGCGGTGTTGTACTCGCGCACGGCCCCGTTGTACGCATCACGCGCGGCTCCAATCTGGTTCTCGGTCGTCGCGAGCTGCCCCTGGAGCGCGCCGACGTTCTCGCTGGCCTTCAGGTCCGGGTAGTTCTCGACCACCGCGAAGAGGGACCGCAGGGCGCCGGTAAGGGCGCCCTCAGCCGCTGCGGCCTCAGCGGGACCGCGCGCTCCGGCGGCGACCGCATTCGCCCGCGCTTCGGTCACGCGCGTGAGCACTGCCTGCTCGAAGCCCATGTAGCCCTTGACGGCGGCGACGAGATTGGGAACCAGATCGTGGCGGCGCTTGAGCTGGACGTCGATCTGGGCCCAGGTTTCGTCGGTGCGCAGGCGACGCTGCACGAAGCCGTTGTACATGCGGACGATGACAACGGCGACGACCACGACGACCGCCGCCCCGATGACCAACAGAAACGGTTCCACGACTTGCCCTCCTAAGGGGTGGCAGCGCGATCTGACTTAGCCGACCGCGACGCCAACGGGAGCGCTCGACCGGAAGAACCGCCGCCGGATCCCGAGTGAGGCGTCGGTTCTTGCAATCGAGCGGGCGCCATCCGTCTCGAGCCCGGTCATCGCCCGGATCGCATCGATCGTCTCGGGCACAACGATGGCCTCGTTCGGCACATGGTAGACGAGGTAGATCTCGCCGCGGTCCGGCCGGAATGCGATCGCCTCCTCCCAGACGGCCACCTCCCAGAGATCGGCCCGCGGCCGGCCGAGATCGCGCATCAGCTCGACGATCGCGTTCTGTGAGCCGAGGCCGTCGGCGGCTCGGACGAAGGCGACCCGGGGCGCTTCTTCCAAGAGCCGCGGGACCACGTCGACGCTCGTCGGACGGGTCGTCTCGATCATCGTGAAATGGACGTGACCCAGGTTGAACGGCCCTTTGGCGGCCATCGTCACGATATCGAGGTCGGGCAGGATCGTCTGGAGATCCGGCCCCTGGTGGCTCGGCGTCGAGGTCTCCGGGACGACGGTGTTGAGCGGAGCGTTCAGATGACTCTCCCAGGGATCGGTGCCCCGACGGAAGAGGACCGCCCGGGCGGTCTTGACGAGACCCGCCCGATGGAGCGTCCCGACGACTCGGCCCAGCGCGGTCGTGTTGCACGAGACGACGCGCACGAGGTCGCGCGGCCAGCGGCGTCGGCGTAGTTGAGCGAGGCGACGAACGAGAACCCCGTGAGGGCGTGCTTCTCGCCGCCCTGGAAGATCGCCTTGCGTCCGGCCGCGACGTACCGGTCCTGGTTCATGCTGGCGACCTTCTTCGGCGTGCAGTCGACGACGATGTCGCTGTCGGCAATCAGGTCGTCGAGCGTTCCAGCCGGCGTCAGGCCGGCCTCACGCATCGCGGCGAGAGCCTCGTCGGTCGCGCCATAGAGCGGGATCCCTAGCTCGAGCGCCGTCTGAACGCGGTAATCGGTCAAGACATCGGCGACGCCGACCAGGATCATGTCGTGCCGTAGGCGTTGACGGCGACGCGGGCGGGCGTGGTCATCGCGGTTCTTCCTTTCGTACTGAGCTCTTGGTCTCGCCGAATGCCGCCGGCGACGTCCCATCACGGTCCGACCCTGCCTCGGGCTCCTGAGGCCTCGATGAGATCGACCTGAGAAGAAGTGGCGAGCCGCCGCGCGGGGCGTTGATTGTGGGGTCGATCGGGCTTGCCGGCATCGTGGGCTGCTTCGTTGCCCCTGGCCTCACCGCGAACGAGTCGGCGGCCTATCGTCGGCGCGGACTTCGGCTCGACACGCACACGAACAACGGGGCCGGCTCGGCCGGGCCCCGTTGTTCGTGCCCGGCCGGGGGGAGGACCGGGGTCGGAGGGACGGGCTGCGACCGGTCGCGGTGGGCGACCGGCTGGCCCATGGAAGGAAGCGATGGAAGGGCAGGTCGCCTCAGGTCGCCTCAGGCGTCCGGACAGCCGGGCCAGCCCGCGAAGCCCCGGTGCATGCCCGGGTTGTGATCGCTGCTGAAACCACCCTCGGTCGTCGCATGATGGGCGACGCAGGCGCCATAGGCGGCCCCGCCTCCCACGGCGGCGACCGGGCTGGCCCCGACGAGCAGCGCCAAGAGAGCGACGGCCGCAAGCACCAGCCGGAATCTTCGTGTCATGGATCAACCTCCGCTTCTGCGATTTGGCATGTCGTGGATGACGACTGTCACGCCCGAACCTGAGACGCCGCTGAGTCGAAGCTAAGAAAGGCCGCGCGAAGTGGAACTGCGGCTTCTCAGGTTTGCCTCATCCGCCGCTCAGCTTTGACGGCCAAGATCGGACAGACCGCGTAACTCGCCAACGGCGTCAATGAACTCAATTTACGACATCGGCGTGGTGGCGCGAGAATCGTGTAGTGCAATCTCGAACGGAGCTAACCGTGACCAGCAGAGTCTATGAAGCAGGAGGTCTCCTGCGCGCCAGCAGCGCCGCGGGACTCGAGGAATTCCTACGGCGCCAACAGGGCATCCAGGCCGTGGAGGCGAACCCAGTCTCCCAGACTGT
>JANMPL010000160.1:0-3350 GCA_031369845.1 Chloroflexota bacterium | reverse complement strand
CCCGATCATCCACCACCCCGGATCTGCTCGAGGATCCCCGGCGGGATGGTCTCGCCCGCTCTGAGTGGCTCGTACACCTCGGAATGCTTGATGAGAACCTCGTCAGCGGAGAACGCCCCGGGACTACTCGAACGCCCGACCAGCACCACCCCGATCCCGTTCCGGAAGAGCGCCGTTGGCAAGGACCTGCTCGTCACCGCGACCGATGTCTGCCCGTCCGAGAGCTGAAACGAGAGGAGACCGGTCGCGCGCTCATAGGCCACCGTCCCGGGGACCACGATTCCATAGAGCCGGACCGGCCCGTCGACCGGGCGCGAGGCGAGCTCCGTCGGCGTCACGTAGTAGACGACGGCATTCGTCACCGCCAGGCCGCCGACCGCGACCATCGCCGCGGCGACGAGCCCCAGCCCGAGCAGCGTCCCCGGTCGCGGTCTCGGTCGCGGCCGCATCAGTTCGCCTGAGGCTGTGTCGCCGCCTCGGTGGTTGGTGTGGCTCCGCGTCGGTCGATCGCTGCGCGGGCCGCTCGCGCGGCGCGCAGGCGGCGGACGAGGGTGGCCGCATAGGCGGCGAGTGCGCCCAGCGCGACGAGGTAGGCGCCAGCGACAAAGGCGACATCGTTCATGACGACACGAGCAAAGCCTGGTCGGCCTCGTCGCGCGCGCGTTCGAGATCGAGCCGCCGATCCAGCAAGTACAGGAAGAGCACCGTGAAAGCCAGCACGCTCGCCAGCAACTCCGCCAGCAGCAGATGGTCGATGGAGGGGTCGCCGGGTCGGATGACCGTTGGTGGCTGATGCAGGCTGCGCCACCACAAGACGGAGAAGTGGACGATGGGCACGTTCGCGAAGCCGACGATCCCGATGACGGCGCTCGCCCGGGCCCGCCGGACCCGATCGGCCAACGAAGCTCGGATGAGCAGGTAACCGGCATAGATCAGGAACAGCAGGGCAGTCGTCGTGAGACGAGGGTCCCAGTCCCACCAGATTCCCCATGTCGCCTTGCCCCAGATGGTACCGGTGACGATGGTCACGCCGGTAAACACGAGGCCGACCTCGGCGCTCGCCGCAGCCAGTCGATCCGCGCCGAGGTCGCGTCGCCACAGATATCGAATGCTGGCGCCCAAGGTCACGAAGAAGGCGAGATAGGCGATCCACGCCGAGGGGACGTGGACGTACATGATCCGCTGGACCTGTCCCTGCAAGCGATCGGGCGGGATGACGAAGAGACCCAACCCGATGACCGTGGCAACGGCGACGACGGCGACCAGAGCTGGTGGCGCGAGAACGCGTCTAAGCGATGTCACTCGGGTGCTGCTCCGGCTTCATAGACAAGGAGGCCGAGTCCACCGAACAGCGCCGCTTGCGCCGTCAGCAGGCCTGACCACGGCAGCGCGGCTTCGGGCCGGCCCTCGAGGAGCGCCGCCGTCGCCTGAGAGGCCGCCAGCAGAGCTGGCACCAGAAGCGGCAGGAGCGCGACGGGCAGGAGCAGGATTCGCTGCGAACTCGACCCCATGACCGCCGTCACAAGGGCGGCCCCAGTGGCGATGGCGAGGGAGGCGAGCCCGGCCAAGGGAACGACCGCGACCGCGACCGGGGAGGGCGCCATATTCAGGAGGACGACCGCGGCGACGAGCAGAGCGAGTGTGATCATCCAGAGGATCAGGGCAAGCGCCAGGACCTTGCCGGCGAAGATCGCACGGCGATCGCGAACCGACAGCCACAGGTCCGAGAACGCGTCGTCGGTCCGGTCGACACGGTCGAGACGCTCGCTGACCACGATCGCCGCGTACAGCACGGCAAGCCAGGCGAGCCCCGGCGCAATCGTTCGTAGCCGGACCGGATCCGGGCCCGTCGCCAGACCCGTGACGATGAGGCCGATGACCCCGAGCGTGATCGCACCGATCGCCGCGGATGGGGAGCGCATTTCGATCCGGAGGTCCTTCTTCGCCAGCACGAGGATGTCAGACAGCATCGGACTCGGCCCGAGTTTCGGCGGCGGTCAGAGATCGGAGGGTGTGACCGTCATTGAGTGCGACCGCGCGATGCGCGATCGCCCGAAGTCGCGGATCTGACGGAGCCGCGCCGATGACCAGCTGACCACGATCGGCCGCCTCCTCGATCAGGTTGGCGACGCCGCTCGCGGCGCGCTCGTCGAGCGATGCGAGTGGCTCGTCGAGCAGGAGCACGTCAGCGACCGAGGCGAAAGCTCGAGCCAGCGCCACGCGCCGGCGGGTTCCGGCCGACAACCCGCCGCATGATCGGGCCAGCACATGACTGGCGCCGAGCAAGGCAAAGATCTCCAGGGCGCGGTCGCGATCGCTCGTGCCCAATCTCGCGGACAGATCGAAGTGCTCCCAGGGCGTGAGCGCGTCGTACAGCCCCGAGTTGTGGCCGACTCGCGCAACGCTCGGCCTGGCATCCGGCGATCCGTCCCATCGAACCTCACCCGCGCTCGGCGTTGTGAGGCCCGCGATGACGCGGAGAAGCGTTGACTTGCCGCAGCCGTTCGGCCCGTGAATGAGGACGAACTCTCCAGCCGCGGCCTCCAGGTCGACGCGCCACAAGGCGATAGTCGAGCCGAAGAGCTTCGTCACCCGATCGCAGTCGAGTCGACGCGAGGCGCGGTGGTCCAGGATCATCGAGGGACGGAGGCCTCCGGACTACGACAGGTCCGTAGTATAGGCGGCGACCCAGACCTTCCCGATCGACGCGCCGAACGCTGAATCTCGATGCGAAGAATGGCGACAGGGCGCGGGCTGGGGGACCCGGCGCCCTGTCGGATTACGGATGAAACAAAGTGTCGCCGATTGCGCACGGGATCGACGAGGGACGAGAATATCACTACAGCCGGGTAGTAGTTGGGCCGTGCTAGGCTCCGCGCGATGGACGACCACCCACCGTCTGGATCTCGGACCCCGACCCTCCGCGACGTCCTCGGGCCGCTTGCGGCTCCAATCATGGAGGTCGTGGTTGCCCGCGGCGAAGCATCCGTCGGGGAGGTCGTCGAGGATCTGGAGACGCGCGAAGGGCGTCGCCACGCCTACACGACTGTCATGACGATCATGGGCCGCCTGTTCGAGCGCGGGCTGCTCGCGCGCGAGAAGCGCGGCCGGCAGTACGTCTATCGCGCGACCAACCCCGAAGCCGACCTCATCGATCAGCTCAGCCAGCAGGCCGTCGAGCGCGTGATCGACCGATACGGGTCAGCGGCGTTCCGTCACTTCGCGATGAAGCTCGCCGATCTCGACCCGGAGCTGCGGCGCCGCCTCATCAAGCTGGCATCAAAGCGATGAAGACACCCGGAAGCTTCCGACCCCTCGCAGGGTCCGCGCTTGCTGCGGTCACCTGGTGC
>JANMPL010000151.1:0-1621 GCA_031369845.1 Chloroflexota bacterium | reverse complement strand
CGAAACGGCCCTCGGCCGCGGCGCGGGCGGCCCAATCGCGCTCCCGCCGGATGTAGGTGACCTCGGTCTCGCGGTCGACGGCCGCGATCGCCATCAGGTCGATCATCGGCTCCGCGCGGCTCGTGTGGGAGACCTCGAAGTCGGCACCATGGCGCAGCGCGTCATACGGGCAGGCATCGACGCAGATCCCGCACAGGATGCAGCGGCTCTCGTCGACCTCGTACTTCTCGAGGACACGTGGCTTCGGCATCAGGGCGCCCGTCGGGCAGGTCTCCGCGCAGCGGCCGCAGGAGACGCAGGGCGTGTCGTTGAGGCTCATGTCGAGCGGCGTCGTCACGAGCGTGTCGAAGCCGATTCGCATGAAGTCGTAGCAGGCGGCCCCAACGACCTCGGCGCAGACGTTGGCACAGCGGCCGCAGTCGATGCAGCGCGACGGCTCGCGAAGGATGAACGCGTGCGAGTCGTCCCGGATGTAGTCGTGGTTGACGCCCGTGAAGCGGTTCTCGGTCACGCTCCGGTAGCCGGCGCCCTGGTGGTGCTGCGGTTCCAGCGTCGGGAGGGTTGTCCCGTATTCAATCCCGAGGCGCCGCAGGTCGCAGAAGCCGATCGCCTCGCAGGTGCACTGGAGACAGCGGGTCGACTCAGCGACCGCTTCCTCGCGCGTGTACGGCAGCTCGTATTCGATGTAGCTCTTGTTCCGGATCGCGGGGTCCATAGCCTTGAGCCGGTAGCGGGGCTCCTTCTGCTCGCTCGTGAACGGCACGATCGAGAGGAACTCCGGCTGCGGCTCGGCGAGCTGCTGGCGCGTCTTGATGCCCGCCAGGTCGAGGCCCTTGAGGTAGGCGTCGACCGCGTAGGCCGAGCGGCGACCTTCGGCAACCGCCGCGACGACCGTCGCCGCGCCGATCCGCACGTCGCCCGTTCCGAAGACGCCAGGCCGGCTCGTCTCGAAGGTCACGGCGTCGGCCTTGAGGCGGCGCTGCTTCGTCGGCTCGGGTCCTTGCGACCCGGGCCCGATCCACGACAGGTCCGGGCCCTGGCCGATTGCGAGCAGAACCCGATCGCATGGGATCGTGAACTCGGTACCGGGCGCGGGCTCCGGGCGACGCCTGCCGGACGCGTCGGGAGCACCCGGCCGCATGCGGATGAACTCGACCCCGGTGACCCGGCCCTTCTTGTCGGTGATGACGCGGGACGGGCCGGCCTGGAAGATCGCGCTGACGCCCTCCTCGATCGCCTCGTGGACCTCGTTCGCCGCCGGCATGTCCTTCATGTCGCGGCGGTAGACGAGCGTTATCTCGGCGGCTCCCTGCCGGATGGAGGTGCGGCTGCAGTCCATCGATGTGAACCCGCCGCCAATGACGACGACCCGCTTGCCGGCGTGGCCGGGGTAGGGCAGGCCGAGCGTCGCCGTCCGGAGATACTCGAGGCCGTCGAGGACCTCGGCCGCATCCTCGCCCGGCACGCCGAGCTTGTTCGTTTCGTAGCAGCCGATGGCAACCACGACCGCGTCGTAGCCCTGGTTCTGGAGATCGTCGAGCGTGAAGTCGCGCCCGAGCGCCTGGTCGCAGACCATTCGGCCGCCCAGCCGCGTCACGGACTCGTACTCGGCCTCCAGGAC